>CAZXQY010000012.1:0-39606 GCA_964642505.1 uncultured Gammaproteobacteria bacterium
CAAAGGTCTTGGCGCGTCTAACGCCGACTCAGGGCGAAGAAAGTCTTTAACCGGCACATCCCGAATGCGAAGGATTTTGGAGGAGTACAGCAAATATGGCGAGAATGACAAAGTTCCTGCCACCTATGAGGTAATTTTAGGTCATGCTTGGGCCACTAAAAAGAATGGTAGAAATGAATATCCAATCAAAAGGTTGCGTTAGGTGGCAGCAGTTTTCATAACCGGAACGGACACCGATTGCGGTAAAACTTACTTTAGCGAGTTTTTATTGAGAGGCCTGAGCAACCTAGGCTTGAAGGTAACTGGTATGAAGCCGATAGCAACTGGCATAGACGAGCTAACTGGAGACAACGAAGATGTCCGTCGTCTGACGGCGGCTTCTCATCCTGATGTGAGGTTGAGGCCTGACCTGATAAATCAATATTGTTTCAATCAGCCGTGCTCTCCTAATATCGCGGCGAATTTAAATAACGTCGAAATAAAACTTAGTAACATTCTAGAGTCTTTTTCTGACTTAAGTTCTAATTATGAATTCGTAGTTGTAGAAGGCGTGGGCGGCTGGGAGGTTCCCATCGGGACAGATCTGTCAGTTGCTGATTTAGCAATTGCTCTAGATATTCCCGTAATTTTAGTGGTTGGAATGAAGTTAGGCTGCATTAATCACGCTATTCTCTCAGCAGATGCTATGCAAGAATCCGGGGTTCAAATACTCGGGTGGATAGCAAATTTTCACGATAGCGAATTAAAATCGCCAAATGAAGTTCTAACTACATTAACTCAAAGGATTAAGCTTCCCTTACTGCGAAAATTATCTAAGGGAGGTTCAACCTATAGTGCTAATAAAGTCGCTTCTGCGGTTTTGGACAAATTAGGAGAGGTGGATTGCTTTTAGAAGTTGGCCACAGAAGTTTTCAATGGGAGCTAAGACCAACCCGATCCATGAGCTGGCAGTCAGCTAAAAGAATGATGTGGTCGGTTACAGCCGGCAGCATGACAATCGGAGCTATAACGATGTTTCTCGGGTTTCCTTTGGTTTTGCCCTTCTGCGGATTAGAGGCGGTTTTTTTTTGTGTGGCCTTTTACCTAGTTCAAGCCGGAGGTAAAATTAGAGAAATCATAAAAATTGAGAATAATTTATTGATCTTTGAGAGGGGTGGTGGACAGTCTTTTTACCAGTTCGCCGCGAACAAAAAATGGGTAAGAGTCTTACTCGTCAAACCAAACTCAAAAATAGAAAAGCTAAGGCTTTTTTTGCGGTATGCTGGAGAAGAGATAGAATTAGGTTGTTTTCTAAATGACGAGGAAAAAAGAAAATTTGCTAAGGTTTTAATTAACGCGATGCATTAACAGTGATAGAATGTATCCGTGAGCGCTAATAGCTTACGGGGATGTTTTCGCAAGGTCTAATAAAGAAATACTAATAGAAAATCAGACTCTTTTGGATGGCCGTTAGGTTGATATATATTTTAACAGGGAATGCTTGATGAGTGATGTAAGAAACCTAGTGTTAGGTAGCCTTATAACCTTTCCTTTGGTGGTGAATGCAGAATGGGGTCTTAACCTTACGAAAGGTGTTACACCTTTTAGTAGAGAAGTTTACGATCTACATATGATTGTTTTGTGGATATGTGTGGCTATTGGAGTCGTGGTTTTTGGGGCGATGTTTTATGCGATGTTCGCCTATCGAAAATCAAAAGGCGCTCAGGCGGAAGGCTGGCATGAAAATCATACTTTAGAGGCAGTCTGGACTGTTATTCCACTACTAATATTGGTTGGTATAGCTGTTCCTGCTACTCATACTTTAATAAAAATGGAGAATGTATCCAATGCCGATATGACTATCAAAGTTACCGGTTATCAGTGGATGTGGCAGTATGATTATGTGGATTCTGGGATTACCTTTTATAGCAAATTAGCAGAAGAGAGCAATTTCGCCAGACAAATAGGCTCTGGAATAGATCCCAGAACTGTAGAGAACTATCTACTTGATGTAGATAGAAGGCTAATTGTGCCGACTAATACTAAAATAAGGTTTCTGACGACGGCAGCAGATGTTATCCATGCCTGGTGGGTGCCAGCTTTGGGTTGGAAGCGCGACGCTATTCCTGGATTCATCAACGAGTCCTGGGCCCTAATCGAAAAAGCGGGTGTGTACCGAGGGCAGTGTGCAGAACTTTGCGGGAAGGATCATGGGTTTATGCCGATTGTAGTGGAGGCAATTTCGCCAGATGACTATGAGAGTTGGGTTGCCCAAAAACGCCATGATGCCGGGCTGCCGGTTGCTTCGGAGTCAATTTTAGAAAACCGGGAAATCACTTTCCGAGTTGATCAAACCAAACAGCCAAAGGAATAAGGAAAAAACATGAGCGAATTGACCGCTAATCACGATGACCATGGGTATCACCCTACCGGTATTAGGCGCTGGCTTACAACTACCAATCATAAAGATATTGGCACAATGTATCTAATTTTCGCCTTGATAATGTTCTTTATCGGGGGAGCTATGGCGATGATTATTCGGCTTGAGCTTTTTCAGCCTGGATTGCAGTTTGTGGATCCCCAGTTTTACAATTCGATGGTTACTATGCACGCTCTTGTTATGATATTTGGAGTGGTTATGCCCGCCTGGACGGGTTTTGCAAACTGGTTGATCCCGATGATGATAGGAGCCCCTGATATGGCGCTGCCCAGATTAAATAATTGGAGTTTCTGGATTTTGCCATTCGCTTTTACTCTGCTGCTGGTCACCCTATTCCTGCCGGGTGGGGCACCGGCGGGCGGCTGGACCATGTATCCTCCTCTCGTCCTACAAACCGGTGCTGCGTTCCCTTTCCTGATATTTGCTGTGCATTTCCTGGGTGCTTCGTCGATTGGAGGGGCAATTAACGTTTTGGCGACCGTTTTTAATATGCGGGCGCCGGGTATGACGCTATTAAAGTTACCGTTGTTTGTTTGGACGTGGATCATTACGGGATTTCTACTTATAGCTTCTCTTCCTGTTTTGGCTGGAGCGGTAACGATGTTACTAACAGATAAATTCTTTGGTACTGCTTTTTTCAGTGCAGCGGGTGGCGGTGATCCTGTCATGTTTCAGCACATCTTTTGGTTCTTTGGTCACCCTGAGGTTTATATCCTGATACTGCCGGCATTTGGCGTTGTATCTGCAATAATACCTACGTTCTGTAGAAAGCCTTTGTTCGGATATACTTCTATGGTTTATGCGGTCGCGGCCATAGCTTTTTTATCGTTCATAGTTTGGGCTCATCATATGTTCACCGTTGGCATGCCGTTGGCCGGCGAACTGTTTTTCATGTATACAACTGTACTTATCGCGGTGCCTACTGGAGTCAAAGTTTTTAATTGGGTGGCTACAATGTGGAAAAGTGCTATGACATTCGAGACTCCGATGCTTTTTGCGTTGGGCTTCGTGATTCTATTCACAATAGGTGGGTTTTCTGGCCTGATGCTGGGGGTCACCCCGGTCGATTTCCAATACCATGATACCTACTTCGTGGTGGCGCACTTCCATTATGTTCTGGTGACGGGGGCTATTTTTGCTCTTCAGGCGGCAACTTACTTTTGGTTGCCTAAGTGGACCGGCTACATGTACGATGAGACGCTAGGCAAGTGGCACTTTTGGATATCGACCGTATCGGTAAATGTTTTGTTTTTCCCGCAACACTTTTTAGGCTTAGCAGGAATGCCGAGACGGATACCAGATTATTCGGTACAGTTCGTGGAGTTTAATATTGTATCTAGCGTTGGCGGTTTCGTTTATGGAATATCTCAATTGCTATTTGTATATATCATTATTAAATGCATTAAAGGGGGTAGAAAGGCTACAGACCGAGTTTGGGAAGGTGCCCATGGTTTAGAATGGACTCTGGCTTCCCCACCGCCTTACCACAGCTTCAATACACCCCCAGATCCGTCTACCATTGATGGTGGCGTTCGTTAGATTTCGGTTTTATGACTGAGGTTCCTGGATTGAAATCTCGAGTACGGTTAACTGTAATTGGGCTTTTTTCTTTGGTTGTAGTTATTTACGTTTCAACGATCATAACGAGGCTGTAGCAAAGAAACGAACAATGAATAAAAACGCTAACACTGCAACCCAACTCTTCTGCATAGCTATGTTAATGTTCTGCTTTGGTTATGCCATGGTTCCTATTTACGACATTATCTGCGAGGTTACTGGCCTCAATGGGAAAACCGGTGTTGTCGCCAACGATAAATCTTCGATACAACAAGCCGATTACTCAAGGGCTTTGAAGGTTCAGTTCGTCACGAATGTGTCCGCCGGGATGCCGTGGGAGTTCCGCCCTGTGGTGCGAGACATAACAGTGATACCTGGAGTTGTGACTGCAGTGGAATTTGAGGCTGTGAATTTAGCTTCAAATCCTATGGTCGGCAGCGCCGTACCTAGTGTGTCTCCTCCCGTGGCTTCTAAATATCTAAACAAAACTGATTGTTTCTGTTTCGTCAGGCAGAAGTTAGAAGCGGGAGAAAAACGGATTATGCCCGTCGCTTTTATTGTTGATTCCAGGATTCCTAAACACATAGATTTGTTGACCTTGTCGTATACTTTTTTCCCGGTCATGGAATCGTGAGAAAAACTACGTGAAGTTTGAAAGGAGAAAAAATGTCTGAGTCAAGTGACTATTATGTTCCGGAACCTTCTTACTGGCCGATCATTGCCACCATCGCCCTCTTTACCATTTTTGTTGGAGCTGCCCTAACGCTCAATATTGGAGTAGAAGGATCGCCTATCTTGATAGCAGGTTTTCTCCTTCTGGCTTTTGTTTTTGTGGGTTGGTTCGGAGTGGTCATAAAGGAAAGTGAGACTGGTTTGTACAGCGATCAGGTGGATGTAAGTTTCAGGATGGGTATGAGCTGGTTCATTTTTTCCGAAGTTATGTTTTTTGCGGCTTTTTTCGGCGCGCTTTATTACGCGAGAATGTATTCCGTCCCATGGTTGGGTGGCGAGTCTTCCGGTGCTGCCACTAATGAATTTTTATGGCCTGAATTCAAGGCGGCCTGGCCCCTTTTCCAACCACCTGCTACCTACGCCTTCAATGAATTTCAAGAAACGATAGGCGCTTGGGGTATTCCGTTTTGGAATACCGCTATACTGCTAACGAGCGGTGGTACTGTGACTTGGGCTCACTGGGGATTGATAAAGGGAAACCGGAGCCAGTTAATTTGTGGTTTGGCTTTAACCGTTGGGTTGGGAACTGTTTTCGTGTTTCTGCAGGCGGGAGAATACGGCCATGCATATCATGAGTTAGGGCTTACGTTAAATTCAGGTATTTATGGGGCAACTTTTTTCTTACTGACGGGCTTTCACGGGTTCCATGTTACGATGGGTACCATTATGCTGGCTGTAATTCTCGGTAGGTCTATTAAGGGGCATTTTACGCCGAAGAATCATTTTGCTTTTGAGGCGGTCGCTTGGTATTGGCACTTCGTAGATGTCGTATGGATCGGTTTGTTTATATTCGTTTATTGGCTCTAATTGAAAGGTCAAAAATTTTTTGTGCATTAACTATTAGGAGATAAGATTCCTAGGTGATAGAGAACCCCGATTACGATTAGTAGTGAAAAAGATAATATAACTCTAACCGTAAGCGCTTTAGCGGTCCGGTTTCGGCTGTCCTCACTGGATCCGAAAAGGCTTATAAACCCGAAGGCCAAAGAGACTAAAATCGAAAAGAACACAGCGATTATTAATATTTTGACTGTAGACACGGCTTTTATCTTAAATTTTCTGATTACTGATTATGAATCTTAGTTGATTGCCAAACAACTTTCACGATGCGATTTTTTATTCTATCGAGCTGTTTAGTCGCCTGTTGCCTCTTTCTTGCAAGTTTGGGCTTTTGGCAGCTTAATCGCGGTGAACAGAAGGATCAAAGAGCTAGTCTATTTGAAAAGCGTACGGCCATAGATCTAAGGCGCCTTAGAGATGCCCCGTTACCGCAAGAGGTTGGAAAACTGCTCTGGACTAGAATAGAGGCCCCGGGACAGTATTTAAAAGAAAGAGTTTTCCTGGATAACAGGACAAAAAAATCTAGAGCTGGTTATGATGTTTTTGCTCCATTTCAAACAGACAACGGCCCTTTGTTCCTTGTCTGTTTAGGTTGGGTGCCCTCTGATGGGGAAAGATCAAGACTTCCGATTATCCCGCCTATGGAACAAGAGGAAAAAGTTTTGGGGCTTTTGTCGGAGGTTCCTTTCTCCGGTCTTGATTTCGGGAAAGCTGGTTCCAAACTAGAAAGTATGGGAGGCGCAAACTACCGTATTCAAAAGTTGGATTTGGACGTTCTGGCAGAGGATTTCGGTGAGGGTATTTTCCCTTTGATCTTATATTCTGAAAGCATTTGGCCAGGGTTGATGAGTAATATACCAAACTTTGATGCCAACGTGGCGCATAAGCATTACGCTTATGCTTTACAGTGGTTCACTATGGCTGCAATTCTAGCGCTAATCGGCGGTGCAAATTTGTGGCGGTCTCATCGAAATGGTTGAACAAACAAAACGGTCGGTGTCTATCGGTTCAAATTTACTAACTATAACTAGCCTTTTGTTATGCTTTGTCGGTCCGTTATTTTTTGCCTGGTGGTTTATAGAGTCGGGACGGGCAAAACTAATAAATCAAACCAATCATGGGACTTTAATTGATCCTCCTGTCGACATCCGCAATGAAAAACCCTTGAACCGACTGATGGAAACGAATTTGAGGCCAGGCGAATGGGCCGCCGTATATTACACTGAAGGGGGTTGTTCCAGTAGTTGTCAGAGCACTTTAAAAACGTTATCGACGGTTCGATCATTATTAGGGCGAGATGGACCTAGACTTTATGTATGGAGTTTAATCAGTGATGTAAAAGGAGGGCCTAGGGAATTCCAACTCGTAGATGCAAACGTCGTGGAGAAGCTCTTAATTCTCTATCGAGAACGGGTGTCGCCGGAACATTTCGAAAACAAAACTGAAGGAATCGTAGTCATGGATTGGCGGGCTCAGTTGATTTTGTTTTATTCGGATTTTGAGCCAGCTGGAATTAAAGCTGATCTCTCTCGACTGCTAAGAGCCTCCCGGTTGCGTTGAATATGATAAAAATAAAAATAGGTTTGAGTGTCCTAACGTTGATCGTAATCGTATTCGGCGCATATGTACGATTAACTGATGCAGGATTGGGTTGCCCAGATTGGCCAGGATGTTACGGTAAGTTGATCCCAAACGCTTCGGGAAGTGAGGAGATATTTGATAATTCCTTTGACCTAGGCAAGGCTTGGCGGGAAATGATACACAGATATCTGGCCGGTCTACTGGGTTTAGGAATTTTCGGTGTCGTTTTCCATACGCTTCGCCAAAAGAGGAAGAGAGGATTTCCGGTGTTGGAAATCTCTCTAATCCCGCTTGTTCTGATCCAGTCGATATTAGGTATGTTTACTGTGACTTTACTTCTTAAACCTTTGGTGGTAACTCTTCATTTGATGGGCGGTTTAATAATACTTTCTATACTATGGTGGTCACTCCTAGAAGATTTAGCCAGAGGCCAATACGTAGATAGCCCTAGAAGTTTAAAAATCTTTGGCTTGTTAGGTTTTCTAGTTTTGTTTATACAAATTTTTCTTGGTGGTTGGACTAGCACTAATTACGCCGCATTAGCCTGTACTGATTTTCCGACTTGCCAAGGGATGTTGTTTCCGTCTATGCATTGGCGGGAGGCTTTTACTCTATGGCGTGGTATAGGCATGGACTATGAGTATGGAGTATTAGACTCCGGTGCTAGAGCCACCATTCATTATATGCATCGACTTTGGGCTTTTTTAAGTACTGGTATCATATTATTTTTGGTGGTTTGGTCTTTTGTTCAAGGTAGGCTAGAAATAAAATGGGTCTCTTTTTTTATGGGCTGCGCCTTGATAACGCAAGTGGTCTTAGGTATTTCTAATATTTTGCTCGGCCTTCCCTTGGTGGTGGCAGTTGCGCACAATGGTGTCGCAGCAATCCTCGTTTTAACGATGGTTACATTTTTATTCTTAACGGTGCGGTGCGGTAGTTTTCAAAATGGAAGTAGATAAATCACAGATTGCTTTGGAAAGAAACTGGTGGAGAGACTATATCGAGCTCTGCAAACCTAGGGTGGTCGGCCTGATAGTGTTTACTGCCATTATCGGGATGTTGCTGGCAAGCCCGGGCATGGTTTCTTTATCCATTTTAATTCCCGCGAGCTTAGGTATCTTGCTCTCAGCTGCTTCTGCTGCGGCTATTAATCACGTAGCAGAATATAGGATCGATGCCCTCATGTCCCGTACTCAGAACCGGCCTCTACCTCAAGGTGGTGTTACTAGGAGAAACGCCCTAATTTTTTCTCTGGTGGTTGGAGGTGTTGGAATGGGTTTCTTGTTCGCGTTTGTAAATGTAATAACGGCTGTATTAACTTTTGTCTCGCTGATTGGCTATGCCGTTATATACACGATGTATTTGAAATACGCGACTCCACAGAATATTGTTATTGGTGGGGCGGCGGGGGCTGCTCCTCCGGTCTTAGGTTGGTCTTCTGTTACTGGTACGGTTGAGCCTGAATCTTTGCTCCTGTTCTTAATGATTTTCGCTTGGACTCCACCTCATTTTTGGGCTCTCGCTATTTATCGTAGGGATGACTACGCTAAAGCCGCTATCCCGATGCTACCGATAACCCACGGTGTAGAATATACTCGCAAACAGATACTTATTTATACACTGCTCCTAGTGGTTACGACGTTAATTCCTTATGCTGCTTATATGGCGGGAGAGACCTATTTGTTAGGCGTTCTATTATTGAATTCTGGTTTCCTTTACTATGTCGTAAGAATGCAATTCGATCACTCTGAAATCTTGGCCTTCAAGACGTTCAAATTTTCTATCGTTTATCTGGGGTTGCTCTTTTTGTTATTGTTCGTCGATCACTATTCTCTTCTTAATAAAACCGTTAGCTACTTAGGTTAGCTGGTGTCAGGTTTTTTCATGTTCGATAATATTTGTTCGAATTTTACCCATCGCATCTTGTTCCAACTGCCTGATACGCTCCCCGGAAACCTTATATTTTTTGGCCAAAGTAGCGAGTGTATCTTTGGGGGATTTAAGCCATCTGCTTACAATAATGTCTCGCGTTCGTTCATCGAGGCTCGACATTGCCTTGTATAATTGATTTTTCCTAAAGCTCTCCGTTTGGAACAATTGATAGGCTACCGATGGGTCGTATTCTTCTGAAACCACTTCCACCGTTAGGGGGTTAGACTCGCTGTCTTTTTTGGAAACCGTCTCCGCCCCACAGTCGTTGGCGGCTAGCCTGGTTTCCATTGTTTCAACATCAGTTTCTTCCACATTTAGCTTTGAAGCTATTTCACGAACCTCATCTCTTGACATCCAACCAGATGACTGTTTTGAGCTCCTTAGGTTGAAAAACAGTTTTCTCTGAGCCTTTGTTGTTGCGACTTTGACGATTCGCCAGTTCCGAATTATGTATTCGTGGATCTCGGCTTTAATCCAATGGATAGCAAAAGTTACTAGTCGCACACCTACGGTGGGGTCAAATTTTTTCACCGCCTTCATAAGGCCTAAGTTTCCTTCTTGAATCAGATCATTTTCGGCCAAACCGTAACCGCGGTAACCGCGGGCGACCTTAACGACAAATCGCAAATGAGCCATAACAAGTTGTTTGGCGGAATCTAAATTACCGTTTTCTTGAAGATCCGTCGCCAACCGAAATTCTTCTTCTGAAGAAAGCATTGGCAGCGTGTGAACGAAACCAATGTAGCTTTCTAGTGAACTGCAGATTCCTGGCGCATTCAGTGTCAAAATTCTATTCATAGCAAAGAGTTCCTTCCCAGTACATATCTAGCACTCAACCAATAGGAGTGCTAATTCTAGCACTCTTAGGCAAAGACTGCTAGTGGTTTGGAGAAGTCCTTTAGAAATCGCCTATTAGCACTTAGTTTTTGGCGTTTTTTAACGCTCCGAGGCACGATAAAAAAGTAGCCGATATCATCGATATAAACGGTGCGCTTGAATACATTAACATGGTAGTCACCATGTCTTTATGGTTATTTGACGGTGACTCAAAAAAAACCAAAAATTTACTGACGATGGAATCTATCTCACTCGCCAAAGATAATGCCACAAAGTTACTACCGGCAGTAAAAATAAAGGCGTTGAGAAGTCCGCAAAGTATTAACGGCTTAATAAGCTCCCCGTCGGAAGCGCCCAATAGTCTTAAAACGGTCATCTCTCGAAAATAGCTTCGTCCGTAAACATTAGCTGAGTAGAAGGAGATAAAAAACGCTCCGGACGAAATCAAGAAAAGGCTTCCTATGCCAAAAAGTATAGTGTCCCGCTTTAGTTCTCTAAAAAGGCCAATATTTTTAATATTAGAAGTTATTGCTGAAACTCTGCTATCGGTATCCAAGTGTCGGATTAAAGATTCTAAAATGGTCGGGTCGGAATTAGAGGGAAACTTAATATGTATCGAAAGAGCAAAATTCAGTTGTTTGGCCACGTTCATCGGGAGGCCTAGAGACTTGCTAATCTTTTCTCCCGTCATTTCGGGAGTAAGTACAGTTACCTTTTCGGCCCTGGCAACTGCCACCGCCATTTTTGACAATATTTCTGCTTGCGCAGGGGTAGCCGATTCGACCAAGGAAATGACTATCTGTGGGCTCAAATTCTTGCTGATATGCGCGCCATATAAGGAATAGGATGTCCCTAAAAAAAGATAAGGTAATGAGCCATATATAAAAACTAAGGCGCCAACAAAGGTTAGTAACCAATGTTTTTGTAGTAAACAAAAAGAGGCTGCGATACATCGCTTCTGGCTAGAATAGTAGGCCCTCAGGAGATGCGTTACATCTCTATTCGAATTCTCTTCTAACATTTTTTCTCTCAGTGAGTAAGTTCTCCTCGCCAAAGAGTTCTCATTCTGGCGTCCTTAAATTTACCAACCCTAGTATTGCTAATAGTTAAAAGTATTGTAGAGCCATGCTCCTTAAGCCCGTACAGGCATTCCATTAGATCCTCGGAATCTTTAGCCCCTAAATTGTAAACGGGGTCGTCAGCTAGAACTGCCTTCGGGTTTTTTGCCCAACATCGAGCCAGATTGATTCGTTGTTTCTGGCTGGCGGTCAATCCGCTAATTTGAGAGATTTCCTTGTGAAGCAAGCCAACGATTTCTAATGCCTCCAACACCCTTGTCCGGACTTTGGAATTGTTCTCTCCAATTAATCTCAAGGGCAAAGCTATATTCTCGTACACATTATGGCTTTCTAATAGCATAGGATCTTGCCGAATTATTGCTATCTGCTGTAAAAATTGTCGACGAGATTTCTCGCCCATCTTCGCAAGGTTTTGCCCTGCCACAAAAACCTTGCCGGTCGAGCAGCCGACTAGACCGGCACTGACGTTAATTAAACTGGATTTCCCCGATCCACTGCCCCCAACAATAACAGCAAAAGAACCACTAGGAACTTCAAATGTCACATTTTTTAAAGTTCTGTATCCGTCAGCCATTTGGACAGAGACTTGTTCAAACTTGAACATCTTCGTCAGATCCTATGTTTAATAGGCTGCGGGTGAAAGACTTTGGATCGAATTCGGAAAGATCGTCTGCTTTCTCTCCGGTGCCCACGAATTGTATACCCACCTCAAATTTTTCCGCTATTTCCAAAATCACCCCTCCCTTAGCGGTACCGTCAAGTTTTGTGATTACTAATCCCGTTACGCCGATTTGTTCAGCAAATAATTCAGCTTGCCGCACAACGTTACGACCCATCGTAGAATCTACTACCAGTAAGGTCTCATAGCTTTTATTTTCAGATAGCTTGTCAAGCACCCGCTTGATTTTTGCTAATTCATCCATCAATCCTTTTTGTGTATGCAGCCTTCCGGCGGTGTCAACAATGAGTACTTCAGATCCACTAGATAAGGCTTGATTATATCCCTTATACACAACCGAAGCGGGATCGGCCTTCTCCTTTCCGATAACAATGGGTATTCCTAAATCTCCCGCCCACTTCGTTAGCTGCTCTTGGGCGGCTGCCCGAAAGGTATCTGCGGCCGCTATCGTAACGGAGTGGCCTTTTTGATTTAGCAAGTTAGCTAATTTTGCCACGGTCGTAGTTTTCCCCGAGCCGTTAACCCCTACCATCAATATTGTAAAGGGTTTGTTATTCGCTATGTCAATTTCGAGCGGGGCTTTTCTTGGTTCTAAGATACTTAGGAGTTCTCCGAAAAGTGTAGTAAGAGGTGCTTCTTCTTTTTTGATTTTGGAAAGTAGCTTTTTGGTTAACCCTGGTCCTAGATCACTAGACAGCAAACGGGCTTCAAGTTCTCTCATACCATCTTCGTCTAATCGAGGCTTATTATCAAAAAACTCTTTTACCTTTAAAGATAAATTCTCACTGAACCCAAAAACATTGGTTTTAACGTTTGAAAACATGCAAATACCCAAATCTTTTGTTAAGAGTGATGTTTAAACTCATTTCATATATCCTAGCACTGTCGGGTGACAGATGTATCTTCTCGGTTGGGTATTTTTATGATGCAGCACTGAGAAAATTGTTTGTCGCCGCTACTCATAGATAAATTCAAAAATAAGCGAATATTTTTTGCAGAGCAGAGTACATTTGGTTAAGTATCTAAGACGTTTAATACTTTTAGGGGGTTCGGTAACTTTCTTGCTGGCGATTTCCTACGCGCAGGGTGCGGAGGAATTCAATTTGGTAAACGGACTTAAGATTATAGTGCAACCTGATTACCGTGCACCGGTTGTAGTCTCACAAATTTGGTACAGGGTCGGTTCTGCCTACGAGTACGACGGTATAACTGGAATTTCTCACGCATTAGAACATATGATGTTTAAGGGAACTAAATCGACAAAGCCCGGGGAATTTTCTGAAATAGTTTCCCAAAGAGGAGGCACTGAAAATGCCTTTACTTCGACGGACTTTACGGCCTACTATCAACAGTGGTCTCCCGAAAATCTAGAGTTAAGTTTTAAGCTAGAAGCCGATAGAATGAATAATCTCGTTTTCGATGAGCAAGAGTTCCTTCAGGAAAGAGCGGTGGTTCTCGAGGAAAGATCCTTGAGAGTTGACGATAATCCAACTGCACAAGCTTATGAGACACTCAAGGCAAATGCGTTTTTGACTAGTCCTTATAGATACCCTGTGATCGGCTGGCGAGCGGACATCTCGGAGTTAACGATCGCTGATCTTAGAAGCTGGTATGAAAGATTCTATCACCCCAATAATTCCATAATAGTGGTGGTAGGTGATGTTTCAGCTCCTGAGGTTTTCCGGTTGGCCAAAAAGTATTTCGGTGATATACCGAAAGGGCCGGAAATAAAAGTAAAGTCCCGACGCGAAATCCCACAGAATGGAAATAAACGAATTGTTTTAACCTCAGAAGAGGCTCGGGTAGAACACTTGGTTCTTGGTTATAAAACACCCTCTTTAAAACAGGCGCTTATAGACGATGACGTGGAAGAATGGGAGCCGTTTGCGTTAGAAGTGCTCGCGACCGTGTTGGATGGTTTTGAAGGAGCTCGCTTGGAATCATCAGTGGTCAGAAAGTTAAAGTTAGCAACCTCGACTAGCGTGTCTTATTCATGGGCCACCTTACTCCCAGACCTTTTTACTGTTTCGGCGATTCCTGAAAAAAATGTATCACTAGATAAACTTGAAGGAGCACTTAAAAAGGAAATCGCCAAGTTGGTCAGTAAACCACCAGTCGACACTGAACTTAGAAAGGTCATTGCTCAGACGGTGGCTGAATCGGTTTTTCAAACGGACTCTATCGCCTATCAGGCTATATTGATCGGGAGTTTAGAAGCTGTGGGATTAGACTGGAGATTGAAAGAACAATATATAGACCGAGTGAAGAGTGTAACGTCTGAGCAGGTGGCAAATGTCGCCGAAAAGTATTTAATGGGAGACTCAGTAACGGTGGTTCATCTTGTCCCGGGCGGTGCGAAATGAAACAAAATCTTTTGTTGGTAGGTTTACTTTGTTTAGTGCTGTTTAGCGAAAACACTTGGTCGAACCTGCGGGTGATGAGTTGGGAGACCAGCAGGAGCTCTCAGGTTTATTTTGTGAGAGCGCCGGAAATCCCTATGGTTGATATCAGGTTGGTTTTTGGGGCTGGAAGTGCTAGAGACGGTCAGCAAGCTGGCCTAGCAAAAATTGTGAATCGACTCTTGTTGGAAGGAGCAGGTGACCTGCGAGCTATTCAATTTAAAGATAGGCTGGCTATGACGGGCGCCAGATTGCATGTGGATTCACTCAGGGAAATGGCGTTTATTAGCCTTCGGACCCTAAAGGGAGAGGAGTTTTTAACTGAAGCGGTTGAATTACTTGCATTAGCAGCCTCGAAAGCTCGATTTGATTCCAAAGAAATCAGAAGAACAATTGATCAAATTCGACTGGAACTCCGATTAAAGGAACAATCTCTTAGTGCTGTGGCAGACGCAAAGCTTTGGCGTGAAATTTATGGTGATCATCCGTACGGAAGTTCTCCCTTAGGGAATGATCGGTCTTTAGAGGGTATTACTCGAAAAGATTTGCTAGAGTTTTACCAAACTTATTACGTAAATAAAAATTTGGTTGTGGCAATAGTAGGCGACCTGCACGAGTCAGAAGCCGAGTCTCTCGCTGAATCAATTACAGCGGCGTTACCCTTAGGGGAGCCAGCGCCCCCCATCCCAGTAGTACCTTCTTCGGGTACCGTCCGCGAAATCAAAATACCGAGAGACTCTAAGCAGACGCACATAAGACTTGGAAAACCTGGAATGACCAGAAACGATCCTGATTATTTCCCCCTTTTAGTAGGTAATCATGTGCTTGGAGGAAATTCCTTAGTGTCTATCTTGTTTAGGGAAATTCGATCAAAGCGGGGTTTATCTTATTCGACGCATAGCTATTTTGTTCCGATGGAAGTTCCGGGGCCTTTCGTAGTGGGAATGCAAACAGAAAGCAGTAACACCAAACGTGCGATGGAAGTGCTTTCTGATACCCTTAAGAATTTCGTAGACGAAGGCCCTTCCGATAAAGATCTTAAATTAGCGAAAAGCAATTTAATTAAGGGGTTTCCAAACCGTATTGATAGCAACCAAAAAATATTAGGCTATATCGCTATGATAGGTTTTTACGGATTACCGTTGGATTACCTAGAGACGTTTGGCGCAAAAGTAGCGGCAGTCGGGCGAGTTGACGTTAAATCGGCTTTCAGCCGTAGAATAGGCTACGATTTTTCTACCGTCATTGTCGGTAAAGATTTTGATTTAGCGGATTAAATTAATCGTGTCAAACTCTTATCTAAGAGGTGTTAAAATCATCGGAGGCAAGTGGCGAGGCAGGAACTTAAAAGTGCTTCAAAAGAAAGGTCTGCGGCCTTCCTCCAGCCGAGCAAGAGAGACGCTCTTTAACTGGTTGTCCCCTTATATTACTGATGCGAGCTGTTTGGATATATTTTCAGGTAGCGGTGCTTTGGCTTTCGAAAGTTTGTCGCGAGGTGCCGGCTGGGTAACAATGGTTGACCATGATCCTGATGTCGTAGAAGATCTCTTAAGAAAGAGCCAGGAAATGGCTGGAAATAGAAGTGAAGTTATTAAGTCTGACGCATTGATGTGGCTGTCGGCGGCGCAAAATAAAAAGTACGACATCGTATACCTTGATCCTCCTTTTGACAAAGGCTTTCTTAAACCTATATTGAACGCGCTATCGGAAGGATGGCTATCCGACGAAGCTTTGGTGTACGTTGAGCAAGAAACTGGAAGTCTAGATTTGGAGGCTAATTGGGAGATCAAAAAGATTGCTAACACGAGTAAAGTCAAATTCGCGTTACTTATGAATCGATAGAAATTAGAATTATCTATGTCATTGAACGCAATTACGAAGAGGCGAATAACTTGAAGATCACTGCTGTTTATCCTGGAACTTTCGATCCAATCACCCTCGGGCATTTCGATATAGTATCCCGAGCAAGCCCGTTATTTGATAGCGTTATTATGGCAATTGCAGAAAGCACATCAAAAAATACGGTATTCTCCATAGCGGAAAGGGTGGAATTGGCTAGAAAGGTAGTTGCCGACCTGCCTAACATTGAGGTGCAAAAGTTTGATGGGCTGATGGTCGACTTTGCCAGAAAATGTAAAGCTTCGGTTGTCCTAAGAGGGCTCCGGGCTGTTAGTGATTTTGAATATGAATTTCAGTTGGCCGGAATGAATAGAAAGCTTATGTCAGAAGTTGACACTATTTTTATGCCGACGTCTGAAAAATACACCTACATTTCTTCGTCTTTAGTACGAGAGATTGCTTCTTACGGCGGGAATGTCTCGGATTTTGTCGATCCCCAAGTAGCATCAGCTCTATCGAAACGTTTCGTAAAAGCGAATCACAAAAAAACAAAAAGTCAGGAAGGATGAGGCTTGTCATTAACGATTACTTCAGAGTGTATCAATTGTGACGTTTGTGAACCCGTCTGCCCAAACAACGCAATTTATGAAGGCGCTGATCACTACCGTATAGATCCCGAACGATGTACCGAATGCGTCGGACATTTTGACTCCCCCCGGTGTGTAGAGTTGTGCCCTGTGGACTGCATCCCTCGAGATCTGTCGCTTAATGAAAACCACCAGGTTTTAATGCAGAAGTATAGACGTCTGACAAAAAATAATTTCCAGGAGAGATAAAATTGACTAGATATTTTCGAAGTATCGAGGCCGTATTTTTATTTACTATATTGTTTTCGATAGGGCTGAATGCCCGAGCTATAGAAATACCAGGTGTCGGAGCGATAGCTTCGGCCCATCCGTTGGCTACCGACGCTGGTATGGAAATCTTAGGGAGTGGGGGTAACGCTTTTGATGCCGCAGTAGCCGTAGCATCTACTCTCGCTGTAGTAGAACCCTACAGTTCTGGGATTGGTGGAGGTGGTTTTTTTCTAGTATACGAAAAAGAAAAGGATTCGTATTCTTTTATAGACGCCCGAGAGACAGCTCCTGACGCCGCACGTGCTGATATGTACCTTGATTCGGCTGGAAATTTTGAAAGACTCAAATCGTTAAATGGTCCTCTTGCGGCTGCTATTCCTGGTCTTCCGGCTGGTCTGGTGCATCTTTCAGAAAATTACGGCGACAAAGAGCTTACCGAATGCTTCAGAATGGCGATAATGTTAGCCGAGAAAGGCTTTTCTGTGGGGGAAAGGTACGTCAGGATGGCGGGGTTTCGTGAGAAGTCTTTTATGGGAGAGGCTCGCAAAATCTTCTTAGGTGGAAGTTTGCCCTTGCGCGGTAAAAAAGTGATTCAAAAGGATTTAGCCAATACGTTGAGGAAAATCGCGTCTGATAAGGCCTATAGCTTCTATCACGGCGACATAGGGTCCCTGCTAGTAAAGGGAGTTCAAAAAAACGGAGGCATCTGGAAGAAATCCGATCTGGCTTCTTATTCAGTGTTGGAACGAAAGCCTGTGATAGGGCGCTATCGGGATGTGAAAATCATTTCTGCTCCTCCACCTTCCTCAGGTGGGATAGTCCTACTTCAAGCTTTAAATATACTACGCAATTACGATCTAAATAAATTAAGTAAGGTCGATAGGGTTCATTTGATAACAGAGGCAATGCGGCGAGCTTACCGAGACCGGGCAGATTTTCTGGGCGATCCGGAATTTACAACAATTGACATTGATAAATTAGTTTCAAAGGAGCATGCGGATGAATTGGCTAAAGATCTTAATCCTCTGAAGGCAACGCCTAGTGCTTCTCTGAAAGACCTGTACAAGAAAGGACAAGAGGGACAGGATACAACTCATTTTTCGATTCTCGATAAATATGGCAATCGAGTGGCAGGAACTCTCAGTATTAATTACCCATTTGGTGCGTCGTTCGTGGTACCCGGCACCGGTGTCTTACTTAATAACGAAATGGATGATTTCTCCGCATCGCCTTTGGCGCCTAATGCTTATGGCTTGGTCGGGAACCACGCCAATTCCATCCAACCTAGGAAAAGGCCTTTGTCGAGTATGACGCCAACTTTTCTAGAAACAAAAGGCAAGATCGGGATCCTGGGCACCCCCGGGGGTAGCCGCATAATCTCCATGGTTTTACTTTCTACCTTAGAGTTTGTTCAAGGGCAAAAACCGAGAGCATGGGTAAGTAAGGAGCGCTTTCATCATCAATATCTGCCCGATCTGCTGCAGTTTGAAAAAGGCGCCTTCGCTCTCGCTCTTCAGGACGATCTGCGAAAAAGAGGACATAAACTTAAAGAAATCAATAGGAAATACGGAAACATGCAGGCTATTTTGTGGGACAAATCTGAGCGAGCGATCTATGTGGCCAGTGACCCAAGAGGGGAAGGTGCAGCCGCCAAACAAATGCCTTAACTACGTTTGACAGCGAATACAATAGTAGGTGGTTCTCTGGCCAATGATCATAGCCCGAATCGTTTGGCCACACTGCTCGCAAGGTAAGTCTTTTCGACCGTAGATTTTGAGTTTGGTTTTAAAGTATCCGGGCTCTCCGTCGTTTTTATAAAAGTCCCTTAAAGTGGTTCCGCCGTCTCGGATAGACTGAGATAGAACGGCTTTGATTTTGTCAGCCAAAACTTGGTATCGCTTCTTGCTGATATTATAAGCAGGTCTTTTCGGATGAATTCCAGCTCCATAGAGAGCCTCGTTAGCATATATATTTCCAATTCCGACAACTAATCGATTATTCATGAGTACATTTTTAATGGAACTTCGGGTTTTTCTGGTTTCTTCATATAAAAATTGGCCAGTGAAGTCTGATGTGAGCGGTTCTATACCAAGATTACTTAAGAGCTCATGTTTCAAGGGTTCATTTTCCGTCCAGACGAACGCACCAAAACGGCGAGGATCGTGATATCGTAGAAGTAATTTATCAAACAATATCTCTATGTGATCGTGCTTTCTCCTCTTCTGATCGGCATCCAGAACTCGCAGGCTGCCTGACATTCCGAGATGAATAATGAGGGCGCCTTTATTGAACTTCATAATGATATATTTTGCCCTGCGTCGTATATCCAGGAGAGTTTGCCCAGTTAATTTTTCAATGAGATCATATTGAACCCTATACCGCAGGCGATGATCGTAAACTGTCCCCCCTCCAACTATCTTCGACACTAAAAGCAGTGATATTCCTCTGCAGGTGGTTTCGACTTCTGGTAATTCTGGCATTATTCCTGCCTATGAAAAAAGGTATGCTTAAGTTATCAAACTTTATAAAAAGTGAATACTTCCTTAGATTCTATCTGGCTTTTACTGTTACACTAAACGTAGCTCGGAAAAGGTGTTAGCTTCACGTTTTTCAAGAGGTGTAGGGAATGTCGACAGGATTATTTTATGTAGGATGGTGGCAAACTTGTATAATTATTCTTATTTATACCCACCTTACTATCGTCGCGGTAACTTTGTATCTCCACCGAAGTCAGGCGCATAAGTCAATAGAAATTTCTCCTGTTGTTTCACATTTCTTCAGGTGTTGGCTGTGGTTAACAACCGGGATGAACACTAAAGAATGGATTTCCGTACATAGAAGACACCATGCGATGGTAGATAGCACGGGCGATCCGCACAGTCCGGTTGTGTTTGGGTTGAAAAAGGTTTTGATGGAGGGAACGGAACTTTACAGAGCCGGCCTGAAAGATCCCGATACTTTATTACGGTATGGCTTCGGTTCTCCGGATGATTGGGTAGAGAGACACGTTTACTCTGCGCATCGCAGTGCGGGTGTGCTCGCTATGTTCGGTGTTAATTTCCTTCTTTTCGGTTTTAAAGGAATAACGATAACAGCTATTCAGATGCTTTGGATTCCGTTTTTTGCAGCAGGAGTTGTGAATGGGATGGGCCACAACTCCGGATATAGAAATTTCGAAACCCCAGATAATTCTACGAATTTATTTCCAATAGGTGCTTTGATAGGTGGGGAAGAACTTCATAATAATCACCATGCCTTTTCTAATTCGGCTAAATTTTCATTTAAACCC
Organism: uncultured Gammaproteobacteria bacterium; assembly: GCA_964642505.1. Classification (GTDB taxonomy): domain Bacteria; phylum Pseudomonadota; class Gammaproteobacteria; genus TMED69. Next base: position 20,041 of record CAZXQY010000012.1, read on the forward strand.
TGGGAATTAGATGTAGGATGGGGTTACATTAGAGTTTTGGCACTGATTGGTTTAGCTAAGGTAAAAAATGTATACAATGCCAATCTGGTAGAAAATCAAAATAAGTTAGCGTTAGATGAAGAAACTGCCAGAGCCGTGGTCTCTAATAGGCTAATCATAATGGCAGATTATGGGCGGCTCGTTTTGCAGAAAGTTCATAAAGAAGAATGTCGGAACCTTTCAGGTAGTGCCCTCAAAAGACTCAAGCACGCCCGGACAATTTTATTAAAAGACGGAAAACGCTTAACGAAACTTGAAAAATCGACTCTGGATTTTTGTTTGGGATCTTATGCTCAACTGGGAACCGCTTATTATTTTCGTGAGAAGTTGAGCAAATTATATGAAAGCAGAAGTTCGGAAAACATGGCTATCACACCACTTTTAATAGAGTGGTGTTACTCGGCAGAGCAAACGGGAATTAGGGCGTTGAGGGATTTTGCGGCTACCTTAAGGAGTTATAGTTGTAGCCCAGTTTAGATAGACTTTCGACGATTTGTTATTTTATTTTAGCTTCCTTGTAGCTCACATGCTTCCTGATTACGGGGTCATACTTTTTCCTTTCCAATTTATCGGGGTGAGTCCGCTTATTTTTTGTCGTCGTGTAGTAATGTCCAGTTCCTGCGGTTGATACCAACTTTATTTTTTCCTGCATGATCTATCCTTATACTTTTTGGCCTTTTGAGCGGATGTCTCGAAGTACAGCATCAATGCCATTTTTATCTATGATCCTCAGTCCTTTGGCGCTAACGCGTAGCCTGATCCATTTGTTTTCGCTTTCGACCCAAAACTTATGGAATTGAAGGTTGGGTAGAAATCGTCTGCGGGTTTTGTTGTGCGCATGAGACACGTTATTCCCAGATAGAGGTCGTTTCCCAGTTACTTGACACACACGAGACATACTTAATTCCACCTAAATTTAAGAAATTGTCGCGAGATGGTATTATCTTTTTACGTGCAAGCCAAGTATTTTTTAGATGGTTTTGGTTTTTTTTTTTGGACATCACAATTTGGTTAAAAATATATACTGAAAATTTATGGATTTATTGCATTCTAAAAGGCTGCTCCTAATTGTTACTGGAGGCGTTGCAGCCTACAAATCTCCTGAAATTGTGCGCAAGCTACGTTCTGTAGGTGCTGAAGTTAGGGTGGCTATGACTTCGGCAGCCCTAGAATTTGTTACTGAGCTGACGTTTCAGGCCGTATCAGGCAAAGACGTATATACCTCTTTGTTTTTGGGGGAGACAGATTCTGGTATGGGCCACATAGAGCTAGCCAGGTGGTCAGATGCGATAGTGGTAGCGCCGGCTTCGGCTGACTTTATAGCACAGCTCGTTGCCGGGCGGGCTGGTGATTTGGCTTCAACGATCTGTCTGGCTGCCAGTGCAAAGATATTGATAGCCCCGGCTATGAATCACCAAATGTGGAAAAGTCCGGCTACCCAAGAAAATATTCAGAAATTAAAGGATCGCGGTTTTCTATTCCATGGTCCGTTAAGTGGGGATCAGGCTTGTGGAGAAGTCGGACCCGGGCGAATGGCGGAGCCTGCTTCGTTTACTGGCGCGGTAGCAGAAATATTTAAAACAAGCTACTTGAGCGGGTTAAAAATTTTGATCACGGCCGGCCCGACTCATGAACCGATAGACCCGGTAAGATACATTGCTAATCGAAGTTCCGGATTAATGGGATATTCCATAGCTGCTGCGGCACTAGAAATGAATGCTAACGTTACTCTTGTGTCGGGTCCAACGAACTTGCGATCGCCAAGCGGGGCTAAGGTAATACAGGTTTCTACGGCGCAAGAAATGTATGAAGCTACCCTAAAAGAAATGGACACAGGCCAAGATATTTTCATCGGCGCAGCCGCGGTGGGAGATTACTCACCTGAAAAACCGTCAAGGCACAAAATCAAAAAAGGGGAGAATAGGTTGTCCATGGCGTTGGTGGCAAATCCGGATATCCTATTGGCTGTTTCTAAATTAAATAATCGCCCTTTTGTGGTTGGTTTTGCGGCTGAAACAGATAACCTCGAGGAAAATGCACTTGCCAAGTTAAACAAAAAAGGCCTTGATATGATCGCCGCGAATTTGGTTGGAAAACCTGGTCAAGGATTTAGCAGTGAAGATAATGAACTTATAGTCTTAAGCGGCCATGGAAAGAACCATATTCTTAAATCTCCGAAACCGAAGGTAGCAAGGTCTTTGTTGCATCTAATAGCAGAAAATTATAATAAATGTCATCACGGAGATATCTAGAAATTTTGTCCACTGGCTGATTAAAGAGAGATTACTCCGGCATGACGGAAGGAAAAAAACTGTCAAATTGGGTTGCGCCCGACAAGAAAAGATTAAAAGCACTTTGTCAAAAGTGCCCTCCTCATATATTCAGGGCGTATGACATTCGAGGCAAGACCTCCATAGATTTAACTTCCGACGTTACTTACTTAATTGGTAGGGCCATAGGCTCAGAAGTAGTAGCTAGGAGGCAAAAGACCATGGTCGTCGGCCGAGATTGTCGGGAGAGCAGTGTCAGAACTACGCACGCCCTGAAAGCCGGATTGAGGGAGTCTGGGATAGACGTTATAGATATTGGCCTGGTTCCTACACCGGTATTATATTACTCGACGTGGAAACTGAAGACCTGGAGCGGCGTTATGGTAACTGGTAGCCATAATCCCAAAGAGTACAACGGTTTAAAAATCTTGGTAAATAAGGAAAGCCTCTCTGGAGATCAAATATCGGCGCTATTTGTGAGGATAAAGAATATGCGATTTGCCAATGGGAGAGGGAAAGAGTCATATCTGACTACCGATGGGGATTACGCGGATGAAATTGTAGAGAAATCTTTCTCTCATAAAAGAAAGCTAAAAGTCGTGATTGATGCTGGGAATGGGATGGCTGGCGTTTTAGCCCCAAAAATAGTGCGGCGATTTGGGCATCTAGTGAAGGAACTCTATTGTGATATCGACGGTGAATTTCCTAATCATCATCCGGATCCGTCCAAGCCGGAGAACTTGGAAGTGTTGAGAAGAACAGTGTCTGAAGAAAACGCTGATATCGGTTTGGCTTTTGATGGAGACGGTGATCGCTTGGGGGTTGTTGACGGGACAGGCCAAATAATTTGGCCCGATCGACAAATGATAATTTTTGCGCGCGATCTCCTGTCGCGAGCCCCCGGTTCAAAGGTGGTCTATGACGTCAAATGCAGCCGCCTGCTGAAGGATGAGGTCTCTAAAAGCGGTGGTATTCCGGTAATGTCTAGAACTGGCCATTCTTTCATAAAAAAGACTATGTTGGAAACCGGTGCTCTTTTGGGAGGAGAGATGAGTGGCCACTTCTTCTTGAAAGAGCGTTGGTACGGTTTTGACGACGCTATATGTTCGGCAATCCGGTTTCTTGAGATATTGTGCCGTTCAGAAGTGCCCGTAGGCGCTATTCTTTCTTCTGTCAATGCGGGTGTCAGTACCCCAGAATTGACTTTAAATTTAATGGAGGGAGAATCACATAGAATTATTCGATTAATTCAAAATAAGGCTTCGTTTGAGAGGGGAAATATCTCTACCCTGGATGGTTTAAGGGTAGATTTTGAAAATTCGTGGGGATTAGTCCGGGCATCAAATACGACGCCCTGTCTGGTGTTTCGATTTGAAGGAGACGATGAGCATGCGTTAGAGTTAGTCCAGAGAACATTTCGAGATCTTCTTGTAGAGATTGATTCGTCGCTTTCGCTCCCATTCTGATAGACTTAAAAAATGACTAGATAGGTATTGGTTATAAAATGAAAAGTAAGCGGGATACCTCAAGTACTGCTGAATTATTGGCTGCTGCTCTACCCTATATTCAAAGGTACCAAGGTAAAACTATGGTAGTAAAATATGGTGGGAATGCCATGGGCAACAATATTGTGGAGACAAGCTTTGCTCGAGATGTTGTGCTTATGAAATTAGTCGGCATCAATCCGATAGTTGTTCATGGTGGAGGGCCACAGATAGCGAGTTTGTTAGATAAGATGGGGAAAAAAAGTAAATTTATAGGGGGTATGCGAGTTACCGACGAAGAGACCATGGACGTAGTAGAAATGGTTTTAGGTGGGCTTGTTAATAAGGAGATAGTTAGTCTAATTAATTCAAATGGTGGTAGGGCGATCGGTCTAACCGGAAAAGACGGAGAACTTCTAAAAGCAAAAAAACTTAATGTTGGCAAGAGCGATGTATCGATTGATGCTTCAGAAATACTTGATTTAGGACGTGTGGGTGAAGTGAGTTCGGTAAATAATCATCTACTCAATTTTTTTAAAGATGGGGATTTCCTTCCCGTAATCGCTCCTATTGGCCTAGGAGAAGATGGAAAGTCTTATAATATTAATGCTGATCTAGTTGCTGGTAAGGTGGCGGAAGCTGTAAGTGCTGAAAAACTAATCCTGATGACGAATACAGCAGGTGTTTTGGATGGGAACGGTTCTCTAATAAGTATCGCTAACCGACAGATGATTGAGAATCTTGTCAGCGGCGGTGTGATAAGCCAGGGTATGCTGCCAAAGATCAAGAGCGCATTGTCATCTATAAATAATGGTGTCAATCGAGCTCATATAATTGACGGGCGAGTGAGTCATTCACTTCTATTAGAAATATTTACCAATGAAGGTATAGGGACGTTGATACAATCAGGAAAGTGAGGATGCTATAGCCTACCCTTTGTTATCAATTGCTGGAATCGCAAAATGTCGTGCCCAAATTGTTCGGATATATTGTTTTTCTCTTTTTGTTTCGTCTTTATAAAGTCCTGACTTTCCTTTATTTGGGATAGTATCCTCTCGGCATTCTCTTCCAGGTCTCCCTTACTCGATATCGTCGAGCTTCCGGCGTTTATTCGATTTTTGACCTTGTCGAGGTTCTCGGTCAATTTTTGCATTCTAGATTCTAGGAGAATGATTTCTTTATTGATTTGATCCGTTTTGTTATCTCTCGCAAGTATCAGGTCGTCGACCGAAGAAAAAGTATTTAACAGCGCCTGATCAGCTTTTTTTGACTCCTCAGCTAGAGTAAGAGCTTTCCTTTCTTCCTTAATTGTTTCTAGAGACTTGGCTGCTTGATCCTCCGCTATCACAATGCCGCTTTTACTAATTTGCACGGAAGCTCCTTGCGAATATTCAGGGGGTATTTTGTTGCCACATTCCCTAATTCCGTCTTTGTTGGTCCAGCATTTGATAGGCGCAGATATGGATCCTGCCGTAAAAAAAAGTAAGAAAAAGCTGAAAACCGTTTTGTTTCCGATAATCATGAGTCTACTCATTTTTTGATCCATATATATCGTGGTAGTCTTGTAATGCCTTAGTTTCGTACGTGTGGTTACCACTTTCATTTAAGTAGTCTACTATATCCTCGAAGGTAACAATACTCTCTACTTTTAGGCCCATTAATCGTTCTGTTTCTTGGACGGCCGTTTCAGAGCCCAATCCTCTTTCTTGGCGATCTAGAGTGATAATCACTCCGGTAGGAAGAGCGTTATTCGTCGTAATTATGTCTACTGATTCTCTCACCGAAGTGCCAGCAGAGATGACGTCGTCTATTATAAGAACTTTCCCCTTCAGTGGTTGGCCGACGATCTGACCTCCTTCTCCATGTGATTTCTTCTCTTTTCGGTTGAAGCAAAATCCGATGTCGCAGTTGTATATTTCTGAGTAACAGACTGCAATAGTACTAACAAGCGGGATGCCTTTATAGGCCGGGCCAAAAAGCATGTCGAATTTAACCTCTTTTTCTCTAATCGAAAACGAGTAGGCTTTAGCTAGCTGAGATAATGCAGCACCAGAGGAAAAAGCTCCGGTGTTGAAAAAGTAGGGGCTGCTTCTCCCCGACTTAAGTTCAAATTGGCCAAACTGAAGGGCACCCGAGTTGATAGCGAAAGTTAGAAAATTGGTTTTATAATCTTCCATTTTGTGTTTCCTTTGGCTATATCTTTAGAATCGCTAAAAGATTATTTATTATAGCTAACCAATAGGATGTACATAAGGGGTTAAAGTAAGAGTGAAGGTCATTTCCATAAATGTAAATGGGATCCGGTCCGCGAATCGTAAAGGATTTTTCAAATGGCTGGCTCGCCAAAAAGCAGACGTAGTCTGTTTGCAGGAAACAAAAGCTCAAATCTCTGATCTTCCTGTCCAATTATCACGCCCTAAAAATTGGTACAGCTATTTTGTGGATGCCAACAAAAAAGGCTATAGCGGGGTAGCGATTTATTCGCGTTTTGAGCCAGAACTTGTAGAAGATAGCTTCGGTTTCGATGAAGCCGATGATGAAGGCAGATTTTTGCTTGCTAAATTCGGTCCTCTTTCGGTGATTTCGGTTTATTTTCCATCGGGTTCTTCCGGGCCTTTGAGGCAAGAAGCTAAGTATCGCTTTCTAGAGGAATTCAATTCATGGTTATCTGACCAAATAAAGAAAAGACGATCATTGATAATTTGTGGAGATTGGAATATCGCACATAAACAAATAGACTTAAGAAACTGGCGATCAAATAAAAAAAATTCAGGCTTTCTGCCCGAAGAGAGAGCGTGGCTGGGCAAAATCTTGGAGGAATACAGATTGTACGATGCTTTTCGATTGGTTGACCCAAACCCCGATCAATATACTTGGTGGTCAAATCGAGGAAGGGCATGGGAGAATAACGTCGGATGGAGAATTGACTATCAAATTATAAGCGAGGATCTGGCGGACAGGGTAACTAGTGCCAATATTTATAAAAGAAAAAGATTCTCTGACCATGCTCCACTCAGCATCACTTACGATATTTCCCTTTAGAAAGAAAGTCAGCCGCGATCTTTATTCTTTAATTGGGGCTTTTCTTGGCGAGTTCTGTAAATGGCTATCTCGCCGAATAGATTTGGCATGAATTCCATTATTTTAAACGGTCTGTGCTGCGCGTCCAAGATGGCTCTTTCGGTGATATTTATGCTTAGTGAATCGCAGAGGGATTCAAAATCATTTATTGTGCAGATATGAATATTCGGTGTTTTGTACCAGCTATCTGGAAGTTGCTTAGTAACTGGCATTTTCCCAAGCAAAAATTGTATCCTGCACCTCCAGTGTCCCATATTAGGAAAAGTAACTATTCCTTCTTTCCCTATTCGTAAAATTTCTCCTATTAGCAAATGTGGCGATCTCAGAGCCTGTATAGTTTGAGTCATTACGACGAAATCGAAAGAGCTTTCCTCGAATCCGCTGAGTCCTTCATCTAAGTTCGCTTGGATAACGTTTACTCCTCGCTCGATGCACCTTACGATATTGTCCGGATCGATTTCTACTCCATAACCGGTAACCGATTTTTCGTTGTTCAAGGCTGCAAGAAAACTACCGTCGCCACATCCGAGGTCTAATACTCTGGCGCCTTCGGATATCCATTCTGCGATCACTTGATGTTCTGCTCGGAGTTCCTTTATTTTCATCGGCAGATCTTTATGCGTCTGACGTATGCTTCTATTACCCGGTGGTATTGCGGGATCGGAAGCAAGAAAGAGTCATGGCCCAATTCGGATTCGATTTGCGAGTAAATTACATCTTTATCGTTTTCTAATAATGCTCGAACTATTTCAAGGGATCGGCTGGGAGAAAACCTCCAATCACTGGAAAAGGAAATCACGAGAAAATGTGATTTACAGTTGCTTAGAGCTTTTGTTAAATCTCCATTAAAAGAAGCCGCTGGATCGAAGTAGTCCAGGGTTTTCGTCATTAGGAGGTACGTGTTAGCGTCAAATCTACCAACAAAAGATTCTCCTTGATGACGCAGATAGGATTCTATTTCAAACTCAACGTCGTAACCAAAATCTATTTTCCCTTTACGCAAATCCCGTCCGAATTTAGAATGAAGGATGTCGTCAGATAAGTAAGTCAAATGACCGATCATCCTGGCTACTTTAAGCCCTCGACTGGGAATTACGTTTTTTCCATAAAAATGGCCGCCATGGTAGTGGGGATCCGAGCGAATCGCCTGGCGCGCTATCTCATTAAAAGCGATGTTTTGAGTTGATAATCGAGGAGCGGCGGCGATTACAATCGCATGTCGGACTTTATCGGGATAGTCCATTGCCCATTGCAAAACCTGCATTCCCCCTAAGCTTCCGCCAATTACTATCGCCCAGTCCTCAATTTCTAGATGTTCAGCTAGATTCCCCTGACTTTCGACCCAATCACGAACGGTAATAATCGGAAAATCTGGTCCGTACGGTCGAGACGTTTCGGGGTTTGAAGATAAGGGCCCTGTGGACCCGCCACAACCTCCTAAATTGTTAGGACAGACCACAAAAAACCTGTTGGTGTCTATGGGTTTTTCGGGCCCTATCATGTTATCCCACCAACCTGGTTTTTTGTCAGATTCTTCGTAAACACCGGCGGCATGCTGATCGCCGGTTAACGCGTGACAGACGAGGACAGCGTTGTCTTTATTTTGATTTAGAGTGCCGTATGTTTCATAGCAAATTCCGTAATTTTCTAGCACCTCACCGCAGTCTAGTTTCAGTGTTCCTCTAAAAATCTGCGTAGCAGTCTTAACAATGCCTACACTATTTTTCGTATTTTTTTCCGTCATTTAAAGGTAGATCAAAAATTTTGAATTGTTGAAGTCGGTAAGCTCGATAAAATCTACAAGCCACGCTTAGTAAATTTCTAGAAAGAAAAGCGACCGAAGTCTCGTAAGGGTATTATAACCAGCATGATAATTAATTGTAGCAGTATAATGACTAGCATAGGGGAAAAGTCTAGACCTGCTATTTGAGGTAGGAATTTCCGGGCTCTATTTAGCAGCGGTAAACTGATCGACTTTATTACTTCTAATAGCGGATTATATCCTCCGTGTGATAGCCACGATAAGACGACGTAAGCCAAAATCGAGAAAGTTAAAAAACTTAATACCTTGTTTAGTGTATTAGCAATAGCTACAAAAACCAGTCCGAGGATATCTGCACTTTGTTGGAACAAAAAAGGTAGTATGGCCAGGTATAAAAATTGCAGTCCGAACGCTAAGAAAATGGCCGCAAAATCGTAGTTTTTTGAGATTGGAATCAGTCGTCTGAGATAATTAAGAGGAGGGTCGGTTATGCGAACAATACCTTGGCAAATAGGGTTAAAAAAATCTACTTTGAAAAGTTGCAGAATAAATCTGGAAACTAATATATAGGTGTAGAATGTCAAAAGGCTACTTAATAGAAAAAGTGCAGCGTTTAGAACATAAGAATCGACCATGGTTAGTTGTTGATCACCTTGAAAGCGATTGGGAGCGCTTATGTGCCTCTTTAATGGCTTCTAGCAAGCAATCATAGAGATTGTTTTTCCGGAAAGAATCCAAAGCTTTCTCGGTTGTTCCTCCAGGCGATGTGACTCGGTCTCGAAGAACGCTAGCGGATTCTTGGGCTTGGTCGAATAGTGCGGCCGATCCGCAAAAAGTTTCAGATGCCAGATCTCTTGCCAAGTCCTCGCTTAGTCCTATCTCCACAGCAGCCCTTTGCAAAAGTTCGGTGAAAAGAAAGAAGTAGGCCGGTCCGCTACCCGAAATTGCCGTAACCGCGTCTAGAGAGCCTTCATCTTCTACCCAACGAATTAATCCCACACTCCCAAAAATCTCTTCTATCGCCTCTTTGTCCTTTTCCCGCACATATTCGTTAGCCTTTAATGCCGTGACCCCTCGCCTTACCAGTGCGGGAGTATTGGGCATCGCGCGGATGATGGCTTTATCCTCACCTACTGAGATTTGCAGCTTCGAAATCTTAATCCCTGCTGCCACCGAAATGAATAGACATCCTGGTTCGCAGATATTCGCGAGTTCCTCCAAAACTTCTTGTACTATGTTAGGCTTCACAGCCAACACAACTACATTGATATCCAACATAGCATCTCTCGGGCTTCCAAAAGTCTTAATTTTAAAGGTAGATTCACAGTCTTCTCGAGCGCTAGGAGAAGGGTCTACCATCGAGATAGAACTCTTAGGCAGATTATTAGAGAGTAATCCGCCTATAAGGGCCTTTCCCATGTTTCCTCCACCGATAAAGCAATATCTATTCACCGTTTTTCCCCCTGCAAATAATTGGCCTCGGTCCAAAAATTGTCGTGCCTAATCTGATAAGGGTCGATCCTGCAGCGACAGCGGCCTCATAGTCGCCACTGGTTCCCATTGAGAGGGTATCGGCCGTGTCGAGAGACCGGGCTAAGTCTACCATTTCCGCATATTTTTCCCTATTTTCTTTAAGAGTTCCTCCTTTTGGTGGGAAATACATAATTCCCCTCAAAGACAAATTAGAAAATGTTAAGAGCTGTTGAGAAAAACTCACAAGTTTGTTCGGGTCCACGCCATTCTTCGCTTCTCCTTGCTGATTGATCTGAATTAAAATATTCAGTGGTGGAAGGTGGTCACTTCTTTGTTCGGCTAGCCGACGGGCTATCTTAAGCCGCTCTAAGCTATGTACCCAGCTGAAGTTGTTGGCGATATAGCGTGTTTTGTTAGACTGAACAGTGCCAATAAAATGCCATTCGATATTCAGATCTTTTAAATCCCTCTGTTTTTGAATTGATTCCTGGAGGTAGTTTTCCCCGAAACTGATTTGTCCTGCATTGTAGGCTTGTCTTATAGCGTCAGATTGATGGTTCTTGCTGACCGCTAAAATCCGTATTTTCTCGCCAATCCGACCGTATTTTTGCTGAAGATTTTTCAGACGGGTTTTCGCCGCCACCAAGTTTTGTTTGATGTTAGGATGTTTTGATTCGTTTTCCATCACATTTTTTATTTAGATTGGCGTGGTATGAAATCACAGACCTTGCTACAGTTGTATAGAGGCTATTATGTAAAACGTAAAGTCGCAAGCATGTCGGCTATATTAGTTATGAACCGTTAGATTAAATGTAGGAGAGGCGATGGATATTGGCGAATTATTAGCATTCGGAGTTAAGAACGGGGCATCCGACATGCATCTTTCCGCAGGAATGCCTCCTATGATCAGGGTAGATGGAGACATGAGAAAAATTGATATTCCTCCCATGGATAATACTGCAGTTCGTGAATTAGTGTACGACATCATGAATGACAAGCAACAAAAAGATTACGAGGAATTCTTAGAGTGCGACTTCTCCTTTGAGATACCCGGTTTGGCTAGGTTTCGAGTGAATGCTCTGAATCAAAACAGAGGGGCTGGCGCAGTTTTCCGAACTATACCCTCAAAAATTCTGAGTCTAGAAGATTTAAATGCCCCATCGATATTTAAAGAAATTTCAGATTATCCTAGGGGTGTAGTTTTAGTTACTGGCCCCACTGGATCGGGTAAATCCACGACTCTTGCGGCGATGGTGAATCACAAGAATGATACTGAGTATGGACATATTCTGACAATTGAAGATCCAATAGAGTTCGTTCATCAAAGTAAAAAATCACTTATTACCCAGAGAGAGGTGCATCGGGATACGTTGGGTTTTAGTGAGGCGCTTAGGTCGGCGCTTAGAGAGGATCCGGATGTGATTCTAGTTGGTGAAATGCGAGATCTTGAGACGATTAGGCTCGCTCTTTCTGCTGCTGAAACGGGCCATTTGGTTTTCGGAACTCTTCATACGAGTTCTGCTGCGAAGACTGTCGATAGGATAGTCGACGTTTTCCCGGCTGAGGAAAAAGATATGGTTAGGGCAATGCTGTCCGAGTCTTTAAGGGCAGTTATTTCGCAAGTCCTATGTAAAAAAGTCGGTGGTGGTAGAGTTGCAGCTCATGAGATTATGATTGGAACCCCGGCCATCCGAAATTTGATCAGGGAAAATAAGCTCGCTCAGATGTATTCTGCTATCCAAACAGGCCAGCAATTCGGAATGCAAACCTTGGACCAAAATTTGAAAGAGCTCTTGGCAGCTAATCAGATAACGGCAGCTGACGCTCGTTCAAAAGCAGCCAACAAAGACGATTTTTAATTTCGCGAAGACAGATTAGTTAGAGAAAGTTTAGGAACGGAGATAAGCAATGGAGCGAGAAGCGGCGATAAAAAAAATGCGTGAACTCTTAGGTCTAATGGTCGAGAAGAAAAGTTCCGATATGTTTATCACGGAAGGGTTCCCCCCAGCTATGAAAATAGATGGAAACATAACTCCGGTAGAAGATGATAGCCTTCCTGACGAAAGTACTAAGGCATTATGTTCGGCGATTATGAATGATCGGCAATTAAAAGAGTTTGAGGCGACCAAAGAGTGTAACTTTGCGATTTCTCCGAAGGGTATAGGTCGTTTTCGGGTAAACGCGTTTGTTCAACAAGGGTCTAATGGATTGGTAATACGCGCTATTGAGACAGAGATTCCTAATATTGATAAATTAGGTCTTCCGGAAGTCATGAAAGATATTATCATGACGAAAAGAGGGCTAGTGATAATGGTGGGAGGTACTGGTTCAGGCAAATCCACTTCGTTGGCCGCTTTGATAGACCATAGAAACGCTAATTCGTACGGACACATAATCACAATTGAAGACCCCATCGAATACGTTCATCCCCATAAAGGATGCATAGTTATGCAGAGAGAAGTTGGAGTAGATACGGATGATTGGGACATCGCTCTGAAGAACACTCTTCGACAAGCACCAGATGTAATTTTGTTGGGTGAAATCCGAGATAGAGAAACAATGGAGTTTGCCGTGGCATTTGCCGAAACAGGCCACTTGGCCGTGGCTACGCTGCATGCTAACAGCGCTAACCAGGCTTTAGATCGGATCGTCAACTTTTTCCCGGAGGAGAGAAAACAACAGCTGCTACAAGACTTGTCTCTTAACCTGAAGGGAGTTGTATCGCAAAGACTTCTTAGAAAACCGGATGGCAAAGGTCGAGTTGCGGCGATAGAGATTTTGGTAAATTCTCCTTTAATATCTGACCTGATTATGAAGGGAGAAGTTCATGGTATTAAAGAAATAATGTCTAAATCGAACGACTTGGGGATGAAAACCTTTGATCAGGCGCTATTCGATCTTTATGAAGGTGATCTGATTACGTTGGAAGAAGCGCTGAAAAATGCAGATTCAGAAAACGAACTTCGTCTGCGGATTAAATTAGAGGGGAAAGATTCAAAAGAAAGAAATATTCTAGACGAGGTAGGAGGTTTTTCTTTGGAGGAAAAAGAAGAAGAAGAAACTGGAACGCTGGGCTAGAGGAAAATGGAAATAGTCCCCTATTTAGAACTGCTTAGAGACCAGAAAGGTTCCGATCTTTTTTTCACGGCTGGTTGTAAGCCTCGCGTAAAAATAGAAGGTGTGCTCAATGATGTCGGCGAGAAGAGTTTCGACGGAGAAGCGATAAAAGCGGTTGCACGTGAAATTATGAACGAAGCACAGATCCGTAGATTTGAGGAACAGTTTGATCTGGATTTGGCCTACGAGCTTCCGGATAATTCCGCCCGCTTCAGGGTGAACGTTTTTTTACAACGAGGACAGTGGGGGCTCGTACTCAGACTAATCCCTTCAGCTATTCCTGATTTATCCGATCTGCGCGTACCAGGAATTTTATCTGAGCTGATGGCAAATCGTCGAGGTTTGATTCTTATGGTCGGAGGCACTGGCTCCGGAAAATCTACGACCCTGGCTGGAATGATCAATCACCGAAACAAAAGTCATGGGGGGCACATTCTTACGATAGAGGATCCTATAGAGTTTTCTCATGTTAGTTCAAATTCGATCATCAATCAAAGGGAGGTTGGAGAAGACACCAGGAGTTATCAATCTGCGTTGAAAGCTGCCATGCGAGAGGCTCCGGACGTAATAATGATCGGGGAAATTCGGGATCGGGAAACTATGGAAACCGTTATAGAACTTTGCAATACTGGCCACTTGGCCATCTCGACGATGCATGCTAACAACGCTAATCAGGCAATCGAACGAATTATCAATCTCTTTCCTCAAGAACTTCATCAACAGTTGTTCATGGATTTGTCTCTAAATATAAGAGCTGTCATTTCACAACGCCTTATCCCCGGATTGGAAGCTAAGAGAGTCGCTGCAGTCGAGGTCCTATTAAATACTCCCCATATAGCTGATCTAATATTGAAGGGATCAATTGGAGAAATTAAGGAGGCTATGGAAGGTAGCGGACAGAAAGGCATGCAAACTTTTGACATGGCTTTACACGAGCTCTACAAGGAAGACCGAATTTCGATTGAGGAAGCTTTAAAAAATGCCGACTCCAGGACTAATTTGGAGACAAAAATAAATTTCGGCTAGTGTTTAAATACTGTAGTTTTTGAGGACGACCTTTATGAATAAGCCTAACGAGAAGGCGATAGCTGAAATTCAGCTGGACACGGATCGCGTTTTGGTCACTAAATGGACTTTTCCGCCTAATTCAGAAACTGGTTGGCATCGTCATAACTACGATTATGTCGTTGTACCCTTGTCTGACGGCAGCTTGAGTTTGGAAAGCTCTGAGGGGGAACAAAAAGGAGAACTAAAAACAGGGGGTTCATATAATAGGAAAGCGGGCGTCGAGCACAACGTTATAAATAAAACTGACAGGGAAGTGTCGTTTATCGAGATAGAACTCAAATAGTGGAATTCAAAATGTACTGTCATGTTTCTTAAATCCCAAAAGTTTTTCTTAATTTCCGGTTTAACAATTTTTCTTTTGGGATCTTGCAGCCCGGGTGAAGAGTTGATTTTCTCAGAAGTTTTGTCTCCACAAGAAGATAGGCTTCTTAGGATTAGTGTCGCCAAGCCGGCATCTCTACCCGGATGCGAGTATTGTAGGCGACCATTCTTTGTTTATATGGACTTGATCGATAAACGTTCCAATGAGATCGAACGAGTGCTCTCTACTCGTTTAGAAAATGACGGAGTTCCTTTCTCATCAGAAAACATAGTGGCCAGCTGGACCGGCGAGAACATAGCGCTAATTTGTCTCAGGGCCTCTAGCCTTCCAGACAGAGGGTACCGGTTGCATGTTAAAGGAGAGATTTCGCTCGTCGAAACGGATGGATGTTAGGAAATTTCTGGGTTAGCTCCATAAGTTATTTGAAATAACCCATGTCCGGATTCCAGATATTTTTTTTCAAATGCGCTGATGGGTTTGTTAGGACGGATTTTTCTGAGTCTGGCTGGTGAGTCAGTAAATATATTTAAGCTGCTCCAGAATTCTTTTGCGTATATGTGCCAGTTGGTTCTTAATTCTATATATTCGCTGAGTTCGGCTAGTACGGTCATTATTGGATGACCGTGCCAGCGATTTTTTAAGTCTTTTTGCTTTGGCCAAGGGTTTGGGTAAAAAATAAAATTGGCAGCCACTTTCACATCTGCGTACTTAAGACCGAGCCAAAAATCGACTAGATTAGCTCTGATAAAGTGAGCGTTACCCGGGTGTCTTTTCCGTAGAGCTTTGTGTAGTCTTTTTTCACTTTTGTCTATGCCTAAAACCAGGCTATTGGGGTAGTTTTGGGCAATGGTGATGGTACTGTCTCCAGTGCCACATCCGCTATCTAAAAGTATATCGGCGGCATGCCTAGCTTGTCTCTCCTTTAATTTCTGGCACATGTTTCTGGTTTGTGGGCTTATCGGATATTCAAAATCGCCGCTTAGATTTTTTAGCACAACTGTACTAAGTTTCGGATTAATTCCAATCTGATTAGTCGATACTTTTGTGGAATCTTTCGTGTCGGGCATTAAGATAAGATAACTTCAGCTCCGTCGAAGACAGGGCCGTCTACACATACTCGTTTCATTGCCAAGCCTGCTTCGGTTTGCACTCGAACCGTACATCCTGCGCAGCCGCCAATTGCACAGGCCATATATTCTTCCACCGAAACCTGGGATCGCTTACAGTATTTTTCCGCTAGTTGTTGTGCTTCAATTAACATGGGCGTAGGGCCACAGGCGAAAATTTCGACATTTTCTTTCGCAATAGATAAATTATTCAAATATTCTTTAGCTAGTTCTGTAACATGTCCGTCGTAGCACCCCTGAAAACCTTGTTTGGTGGCTAGCCGAGAAGCAGTCCCCATACTTTCTAATAGTGGGATTCCGGCGATAGCTTCTGCAGGCATAGAATTCACGTAAATTTTAGATGGGCTAATCTTGAACGGGAAAGGAGTTTCAGATCCCATAAGCACAATAACTGTTATATTTTCAGTAGATTTTTTCAAATGTTCCGCTAAAAACAGCAGTGGCGGTATGCCCACTCCACCGCCGATTAATATCAAGTGTTTTAAATAGCCCTTTAGTCGAAAGGGTTGTCCGATTGGCCCTAGTATATCGAGGTGGTCTCCTTTTTGCTGTTCGGAAAGGGCTTTGGTGCCTATGCCAGTTACCCTGAACAGGATTTCTATCCAACCGTTTTTCTCGGCGGCTCTCATTATAGACATAGGTCTACGCATCTCGAGCGATTCGGAGCATTTAACATGTACGAAGTGTCCAGGCTGCGCCTTTTTAGCGATCAACGGACAGTGGATTCTTATACTCACTTGATCGCCGTCGTGTCTTGCTACTTGAATTATTTCCCCCGAGGTTTGGCTAATCGAATTTCGAGAGTTTTTTTTCCTTGCCATTTGGGTATTACTCGAAATTACTTGTTTCTCGACAGCAATAAACTATTTCCCCTTCGATAATCGTATGAGTGACCTTACCTTTTACAACCTTCCCCAGAAAAGGAGTATTTTTACCCCGACTTCGCAAAGTGTTACGGTCGACTTTCCATTGCATGTCAGGATCGAAAATGCAAATGTTTGCTTGAGAGCCCACTGACAAGTTGCCTTCGTTTAAACCCAAGGTCTTGGCCGGTTCGTTTGTAACCGCATTAATTAATTCGCTCAACTGCATTTTAGGGGCTTCCGCGAGACTTAGCATTAACGATAAGAAAGTGTCGAAACTTGATATGCCCGGTTTGCTGCTTTCAAATGTAGACCTTTTTAGGTCATTGGCTATCGGTTGATGTTGGCTTGAGAGAATATCGATCTTCCGATCGGAGAGATGTTTTAACAGTGAATCTTGATCCGTAGCGGTCGGAAGCGGGGGTAATACGTTGTAATTCGGATCGAAGGGATCGAGATCGTCGTCGCACAATAAAAGATGAAGAAGGCCTACGTCACAAGTTATCCTAGGATTAGGATATTGCTCTATTAGTTCAACAGAACGGGATACGGATAAATTTCGCATATGGGCTTTGACACCGGTTTCTTCTACCAAGAGTAGATTTCTGCTGAGGCCAATCAATTCGCTAGAATTAGGTATCCCTGGCAATCCGGCCAAGATGCTGGCTGCACCACATCGCATAACGCCGCTAGCATTTAGCCATGCGTCTTGGGACTCCAACATCACGACGAGCTCCAGTGTGGAGGCATAAGATAGAGCATTTCTGAGTACCGATGTGCTAACTATCGGATTACCACCATTAGAAACGCCAATACAACCGATATTTTTTAATGCCTCCATTTCGGATAGAATTTTTCCCTCAAGGTGCTGGGTTAAAGCACCTATACACTTTACTTTTGCACCTTTAGATACTTTGGACTTTCTATTAATTTGTTCGACAGTTTCGATTTTCTCTAACGTGTGCGTCGGATTCGGTAAGAGGCAGACGGAGGTAAAACCGCCACTAGCAGCAGCGTATAGTTCCATTTCCAGGCCTACATCGTCTTTTTGCGAGAGATCTCCCAAATCGCACCCTATTTCAATGAAGCCAGGGCAGACAACTTGGTTTTCTGCGTCTATGACCACGTCGGCCTGAAAGCCTGAGGGAGGCGACCCTACGCCGCAAATTTTATGGTCTGAGATAAACAGATCTGATAATTCGTCTATTTTGTTTTTGGGGTCAATTATTTGCCCGTTTTCCACAGTTATTTTCATTTTCGGTATTTTGAACCAGATAGAATAGCCATTATGGCCATCCTAATGGCTATTCCATTTGAAACTTGTTCCAAGATGACAGACTGCCTTCCGTCGGCCACCGAAGATTCTATTTCGATTCCTCGATTGATAGGTCCCGGATGCATAATTATGGCATCTGCTTTTGCCAGTTTAATCTTTTCCATCGTTAAGCCAAAAGTACGGTAGTATTCTTTTTCGCTAGGCAGTAATGCGCTCTGCATCCGTTCTCTTTGAAGCCTAAGTACGATTACAACGTCAGCATCTTTGATCCCCTGTTCCAGACAAAAAAATGCTTTTACTCCTAATTTTTCAATGTCGTCTGGGATAAGTGTCTTGGGTCCCACTACGCGAATTTCGGGAACACCTAATGTTTTTAGAGCCAGTATCTCTGACCTCGCAACACGGGAATGGCTTATATCGCCTACTATAGATACGACTAGCTCCTCAAGATTAGGCTTTTTCCTGCGAATAGTGAACATGTCCACCATAGCTTGGGTTGGGTGCTCGTGTCTGCCATCACCGGCGTTTATAACACTAACTTTATCGTCCACCAAGCTGGTAATGAAGTGAGCGGCACCACTTTCCGGGTGGCGCACCACGAATATGTCAGTTCGCATCGCTTCTAAAGTGCGTAGAGTGTCAGACAGACTTTCGCCCTTTTTGGTGGCGCTTGATTCTATGTCTACATTTATAACATCCGCAGAAAGTCTTTTGGCAGCTAATTCAAAGGTAGTTCTTGTTCTAGTGCTAGGCTCAAAGAATAGATTCGCTACTGTCTTCCCTCTCAATAGAGGTACATTTTTGATTTCTCTTCCCCTAGCTGGGTTAAAATTCTCCGCTCGATCCAGAATCTGGTTTAATAAATCTATAGGGATATCGCGTATTGAAAGAAAGTGCCTTAGAAGGCTTGGATTGTCGTTTTGGCCTTTAGATTCCGCCATTTGACGGTATGGCCACAGAGTAATCTTCAGTTTGTACAGTGTTTTTTTTCATTTGCCTCGTTCAAACACCTTAAGTCGCATTGCATCTTCATTAAGCAGTTTAACATGATAGTCTGAGCTAAGCTCTACCTTTATACCGCAAAGATCTGGTTTTATCGGTAGCTCTCGTCCCCCTCGATCTAGAAGGACGACAAGAATTACTGATTTAGGTCTACCGTAGTCAAATATTTCATTCATAGCAGCTCTTACAGTTCTACCTGTGTACAAAATGTCGTCGAACAAGATCACATCTCTATCGTCAATGTCAAACGGGAGTTCGGATGGTTCTACAGTTGGGTGAAGCCCGATCTCACTAAAGTCATCCCTATAGTAAGCGATGTTCAATTCGCCGAGATCTGAACTAGGAAAACAGACTTGACGCAAAATTTGTCCAATCCAAACTCCCCCTCGTCTTATCCCAATAAGAGCAGGGTTGCTGATTTTTTTATCTAGCACATAGTCCTTAAGTTCGGAACTCAGCGAGGCTAGGATATCACCGACGCTTGTGCTGTCGATATTAGTCATTTTGTTTTTCCGGTCTATCGTCTTGCCCCTCAAACCAGGTTTCGAGTATTAATCCAGCAGCTATAGAGTCCAAAGGGCTTTTGGAGCCGGCTTTTTTTTTCTCAATGGCCATCTGAGAAGATAGATGCTCATCCACAAAAAAAACGGCTGTCTCATATGTTTTATTGAACCGGGTTGCC
>CAZXQY010000013.1:0-38774 GCA_964642505.1 uncultured Gammaproteobacteria bacterium
AGAAGGACCGTTGGCAGATATCACTTCTGTATTGAGAGAGTTGAGCGGAAGCAAAATTTCTTATTTTGTGAGCGATATAAGAAAAATCGATGAAGTCGAGGCGATGTTTGAACAGTTCTCAAATGAAAAACTCGATGCAGTGGTGAATTGCGCTGGCGGACAATTCCCTCAACCTGCCATAGATTTTCGGAGAAAAGGTTGGGAAGCGGTCGTTGATACTAACCTAAACGGTAGCTGGAACTTGATGAGTACTGCAGCTCGCCATTGGGAAAAAAGGGATGAAGGGGGAAATATTGTCAATGTAGTAGTCGTGAACCAAGGATTGTTCGGAGTGGCTCATACCTCTGCCGCCAGGGCGGGCGTCATTGCTTTTTCAGAAAAAGCGGCCGTAGAGTGGGCTCCACTTGGGATCAGGGTCAACTGCGTCGCTCCCGGGGCTATTCGAACCGAAGGCTGGAAAGTATATCCCCCCGAAGTGTCTGCATGTTATTCTAAAACTAACCCGTTGATGAGGGCGGGAAAACCTATGGAGGTAGCGGAAGCGATCAGTTTTCTCTGTAGCTCGGCAGGGAATTTCATAAACGGAGAAACGTTGTTTGTTGATGGTGGTGGTCGTCATTGGGGCGAGATCTGGACGACCGGGAAACCTGATTACTATCTGGCAGCGTCTAAGTTTTGGGACAAATAGCTCCTCCTGACTAGTACCCGAATATTCTCTTAATGAAACCGAGTACCCCACCCGAATCACTGCTATTATCTCTCGACGCCTGTTTTCCGGAATTTCTGTTCCTAGACCGTCTACTAATGGGTTTAGCTTTGTCGTCAGAATTGGCCGGTTGAACACGCAATTCTCGTCCATAGAAGTCCGATTGATGTAAAGCCTCTATGGCATCGAAAGCATCGCGCTCCGTGTCCATTTCGACAAATCCATATCCTCTCGATCGTTTGCTCCTTCGATCAATTATCACCTCCGCGCTTAATACCTTGCCGAATTCCTCAAAGGCGTCCCGCAATTCTTCATCCCGTATCTTATACGGAAGGTTTCCTACATATATATTCATACCAACCTTTTTTCCTTTTTGTTTTTTTCGCTACTCTGTTAGTTGTTTTTGCCTTAGAAGAAGGCTTGGATCCCCGTTTGGGCTCGCCCTAGTATTAACGCATGAATATCATGCGTTCCTTCGTAGGTATTTACTGCCTCTAAATTGAGCACATGACGTATTATATGAAATTCATCGGAGATACCGTTTCCTCCAAGCATATCTCGGGCACACCTCACTATGTCTAGAGCCTTTCCACAGTTATTTCTTTTGATTAACGAAATCATTTCTGGAGAGGCAGTGCCCGTATCTATCATTCTTCCGGCTCTTAGAGCGGCTTGGTATCCCAAAGATATTTCTGTTTGCATGTCCGCTAGTTTTCTCTGAATTAACTGATTAGCAGCTAAAGGTCGACCGAACTGTTTTCGATCGAGGGTATATTGCCTGGCAGTCTTCCAACAAAATTCGGCGGCCCCCATAGCACCCCACGCTATCCCGTACCGTGCCCGATTTAAGCAGCCGAAAGGACCTTTTAAGCCTTCCACCTTAGGCAAAATCAAGGAATTCGGGACCAAAACATCTTTCATCACAATTTCCCCGGTTACAGACGCACGAAGAGAAAATTTCCCCTCGATTTTCGGTGTGGTTAAGCCTTTCATACTCCGTTGCAGAATGAATCCCCTGATTATCTGGTCTTCGGTTTTCGCCCATACCACGAAGATGTCAGCTATTGGGGAATTTGAGATCCACATTTTAGCACCATTTAGCAGGTAACCGCCGTCCACTCGCTTAGCCTTAGTAGTCATTCCTCCCGGATCTGAGCCATGATCGGGTTCGGTGAGACCAAAAGAACCTATCCATTCTCCGGAAGCCAGTTTTGGCAGGAATTGTTTTTTTTGGTCGTCAGTTCCGTAAGCAAAAATAGGATGCATCACAAGGCTAGATTGGACACTCATAGCTGATCGATAACCAGAATCTACTGCTTCGACTTCTCGGGTTATTAGTCCATATGCGACATAGCTGAGTCCCGCTCCGCCGAACTCACCAGAAATCGTCGGGCCCAAAAATCCATTGCTACCTAAAAGCTCCATGATTTTTCGATCAAAAGTTTCATTTCTATGGGCATTTTTCACTATTGGCATTAATTCTCGCAGACAGAATTCTTTAGCAGAATTACTAACCATTCGTTCTTCTTCTCGCAATTGATCCGATAACAAAAAGGGATCTTCCCAATTAAAACTAGCTTCAACCGTTGGAACTATTCTGACAGTGTTTTTTTGTTCAGGCAGACTCATTCGTTTTCCCAGAAAGTTAATTTCGACCCGGTATTTCAGGTGCGAACCATTGAGTTATTAGATATTTCCCAATTATAGCCGAATTATGTTAATGAATTAACCTAAAAAGCACTAGGTCGGACTGTTTTCTGACCGCAACTTTTTTGACGGTCTGATTATTGATAAACTGTGTGTTCGGATACCACTTTTTTAGCTTCCTAATGCGCCGTGTGGTTTAGACCGGAGTTGAAAAAATAGCTTCGAATATCTCAATAGTATGTATGAAGTTTTTAGAATAGTCTCGAAATAGCAGTGGAGTTTATGTGTATGAAAGTTTTGGTGGCGGTAAAAAGAGCTATTGATTACAACGTCAAGGCTAGACCTAAATCCGATGGGAGTGGTGTCGACCTTGCGAATGTGAAAATGTCCATGAACCCGTTTGACGAAATAGCGGTAGAAGAAGCGGTAAAGTTGCAAGAATCCGGAAAAATTGAAGAAACGATAGCTGTGTCTGTCGGGCCTAAACAATGCCAAGAAACTCTGCGAACAGCAATGGCAATGGGTATCGATCGCAGCATACTTGTAGAAACTGGTGAAGATATTCAACCGCTTGCTGTGGCTAAGGTACTGTCTAAATTGATAGAGAAGGAAAAACCAGACTTGGCTATTCTCGGCAAACAGGCTATCGATGACGATTCTAACCAAACCGGACAAATGTTGTCTGCTTTACTGGGGTGGTCTCAAGGCACTTTTGCTTGCAATCTAGAATTTGACGGCGATTCCATCAGGGTCGGTCGAGAGATTGATGGGGGGATACAAACTTTGTGTTTATCGTTACCGTCGGTAATCACAACAGACCTACGGTTGAATGAGCCTCGTTATGTAAAATTGCCTAATATAATGAAGGCAAAGAAAAAACCGCTGGAAGTTTTGACTGCGGAAGAGTTGGGAGTAGATATTTCACCTAGACTGGAGACCATAAAGGTGGCGGAACCGCCTGGAAGAGAGGCTGGAGTCAAAGTAGAAGATATCGCTCAATTGATAGATAAGCTAAAAAATGAAGTTAAGGTAATATGATATGAGTGTACTAGTTTTAGCAGAACATAATAATGAAAGCCTAAGCCCCTCTACCTTGAACTCGGTAGCTGCAGCTACTGAAATCTCTAGCGATGTAGATTTGCTGGTGGCGGGCGAAGGTTGTAAAAGCGTGGCTGATCAATCGGCTTCTATAGAAGGTGTTCGAAGAGTCGTTCACGTTGACGGAAAACATTATGGACATTCTCTGGCGGAGAATTTAGCTCCTCTGATTGTATCGTTAAGTGACGACTATGACCATTTGTTGGCTGCAGCGACTACTACCGGAAAAAATGTGATGCCCAGGGTAGCAGCTCTATTAGATGTAGCTCAAATTTCGGATATTATAGGAGTGTCTGATAAGGATACGTTTGATAGGCCTATTTATGCGGGCAATATCATCGCAACAGTAAAAAGTAGCGATTCCAAAAAGGTAGTGACTGTCAGAACAACAGCTTTTGATCCAGTCGAGATTGGAGGAGGGCGAGCCGAAATTATAGACGGAGTGGCTGGCGAGGATTTGAAGATATCTGAATTTGTCAGTGAAGAGCTGACGAAATCTGATAGACCTGAGCTTGGCGCCGCGGACATTATCGTTTCAGGAGGTCGTGGAGTCGGTAGCTCGGAGGATTTTGCTCTTATAGAGGCACTTGCTGATAAATTGGGCGCTGCAGTAGGAGCATCGCGAGCGGCAGTGGATGCTGGTTACGTGCCTAATGATTACCAAGTAGGGCAGACTGGGAAGGTTGTTGCTCCACAGCTATACATAGCGGTGGGAATTTCCGGAGCCATTCAACATCTTGCCGGGATGAAGGATTCTAAGGTTATCGTTGCTATTAACAAAGATGAGGAAGCGCCGATTTTCGGTGTCGCAGATTACGGGTTAGTAGGAGATTTATTCAAAGAAGTGCCGGCTATGACTGATGCATTGAACGACTAGTTCAAATAGTCTAAAAACTTAGAGGCTGATTTCAATGCGAGAGATAATGGAATATGACGTTGTTATTGTGGGAGGAGGACCTTCAGGCCTGTCGACCGCGATACGATTAAAAACGCAGGCCAATAAAAACGATGTCGATCTAGACGTTTGCTTAGTTGAGAAAGGGTCTGAGATTGGGGCGCATATCCTTTCGGGAGCGGTGATAGAGACCAAGTCCCTTGATGAGCTTATTCCAAATTGGGAGGATTTGGGTGCGCCACTAAAGACGAAAGCATCCCGAGACCGATTTTTGTGGCTGTCTAAAAACAGGGCCTTTCGGTTGCCGATACCTCCTCCAATGCATAACAAAGGTAACTATATCATAAGTTTGGGTAATCTTTGTCGCTGGTTGGGAGAACAGGCGGAAAGTGTAGGAGTCGAAATTTATCCTGGATTCGCTTGTTCCGAAATAATTTATAACGAAGAAGGTAGGGTACAAGGTATAGCTACGGGGGATATGGGGCGTAACAAGGATGGATCCGAGGGACCTAATTTTGAGCCTGGCATAGAGTTACACGCTAAACAAACCGTGTTGGCCGAGGGATGTAGAGGATCCCTCACTAAGAAAGTAGCCGAACGTTTTAATTTGCGGTCTGAGTCAGAGCCACAAGTATACGGTCTAGGGATCAAAGAAATTTGGGAAATAGACCCTGAGAAACACGAGAGTGGCCTGATTACCCATACGACAGGTTGGCCTATGAATTCCAAAACTTATGGTGGTTCCTGGTTGTACCATTTTGACGATAATTTAGTGTCAGTTGGGTTTGTCGTGGGGCTAGATTATCGAAATCCTTATCTCAGTCCCTTCGAAGAAATGCAAAGATTTAAGACTCACCCGGCGATTTCTGAAATTTTTAGTGGCGGCAAGCGTATCTCATATGGTGCGAGGACAATTAGCGCAGGAGGCTTTCAATCCATTCCCAAATTAACTTTCCCCGGAGGTATCCTGGTCGGGGATGGCGCAGGTTTTTTGAACGTGCCGAAAATAAAAGGAACTCACACGGCTATGCAATCTGGAATTGTGGCAGGGGACGTTCTTTTTGAGGCTTTAAAAAATGACAAGTTAGAGAAACCAGAGTTACTTGAGTATTCGGATATGATAAAAAAAAGTTGGGTTTGGGAAGAACTCTATCGGGTAAGAAATATAAAACCGTCTTTCCACTGGGGGCTTTTTCCTGCGATGATGTACTCAGCTTTAGATACCGTTTTATTACGAGGTCGAGCTCCATGGACATTTAAGCATAGGTACGACCATTTGCAAACTATGGATGCTGAAGAGTGTAAACCGATCGATTACCCTAAACCTGACGGAAACCTCACCTTTGACAAATTGTCGTCTGTATTCTTGTCGAACACGAATCATGAAGAAAATCAACCGTGCCATTTGGTGTTAAGTGATTTGGATTTGGCCGTTAGTAAGAATTTAAAAACTTATGCGGGTTTGGAGCAGAATTATTGCCCTGCAGGTGTTTATGAATATGTTGAGGAGAACGAGATTCGACGCTTGCAGATCAATTTTCAGAACTGTGTTCACTGTAAGAGTTGTGATATTAAAGACCCTTCACAGAATATTACATGGACTGTACCTGAAGGTGGTGGTGGACCAAATTATTCAAACATGTAGAGTGAGAACCATGCCGAAAGTGAAGTATAAACAACAGGGACGCGAAGATTATAACGAAGTTGACGTGCCCGACGGTTGGACAGTGATGGAAGGCGCTATCCAGAATGATGTAGAAGGAATACTGGCTGAGTGTGGAGGAGGTTGTGCCTGCGCGACATGCCACGTCTATGTGGCGGAAAGATTTCTAGAAAAGATAACCCCTATAAGCGACGTAGAGGCCGACATGCTTGAGTGTGTTGCAAGTGAAAGGAAAGATAACTCTAGGTTGGCTTGCCAAATCAAAATCACCGAGCAGCTGGAAGGATTAATTGTAGAAATTCCGGAAGTGCAAATCTAAAGAAGTAAAAAATTTGAAGAAGATTATAGTAGTAGGGGGCGGTCAAGCAGGACTGCAAGTCTGCGAGTCTGTTCGTCGAGAAGGATTCGATGGAGAACTTTCCCTCATATGTGAGGAAGACTCGCTACCTTACCAAAGGCCGCCACTATCGAAATCCTTTCTCCTTGGAGATACCGATATGGAGCGTCTCTCCATACGTCCGCCAACGTTTTTTAGAAAATATGAGATTAAGTACTTTTTAAACACGTCTGTGTTATCAATAGATAGAAAGAATAAAAAAGTGAAACTTTCCAACGGGAATTTGATGAGCTACGACAATTTAGTACTTACTACCGGTGCCAGGATAAGACAGTTAGGGATCAGTAATGATAATTCGAAAGTGTTTTATATCAGAGATGTTCAGGGCTCCGAAGCATTAAGAAGTAGGTTGGCTTCAATCGATAATATTGCGGTAATAGGAGGTGGGTTTATAGGGTTAGAGGTAGCCGCTGTTTGTCGTCAGCTGGGTAAATCAGTGATTGTCTTCGAGCAATCAAACTCATTAATGGCTAGAGGGATACCGAGACCGCTCGCCTCTTACTACGAAGAAGTTCACAAAGAAATGGGCGTGCATATAGCATTAGAAACAACGGTCGAAGAATTAAAAATAGATCGAAACGGAATCGCTATTTCATTTAACGACAATAAACTGATCGTGGATGCAGTGGTTATTGGAATCGGAGTGATCCCCAATACCGAGTTAGCCAGCGATTCTGGTCTCCGTTGTCAAAATGGAATCGTTACCGATTCTGAAGGTAGAACGAACGATAATGCTATTTTTGCTGCGGGCGACTGTGCTTCTTTTTTTAGCGAATATTGCAAGAAACATGTTCGGTTGGAGTCGATTCAAAATGCGGTGGATACTGGGAAAGTTGTGGCTGCAAATATGCTTGGTAAGGAAAAGCAGTACGATTCGGTTCCTTGGTTTTGGTCGGACCAGTATGACTTGAAATTGCAGATAGCAGGTATATTAGAACCTTACGATGACGTAGTCCCGACGGGCTCTATGCAAAATAATTCTTTCTCGAGTTATTATTTCTATAACGGTGCCCATGTTGGTACGGCGTCAGTAAACAAACCCTCTGATCATATGAAAAGCAGGAAACTATTATCTGTTGGTTCTAAGCTGACAGCTGAAGTGTTGAGAGCGCCCGGTTTTGATTTACAATCTTTTGCGAAGGAACATTCGTAGGCAAGCTAGAATTTCGATTTCAGATTACTGTCGATAGAAATGATCCATTGCCTGGCTAAATTGGCTGTGCCTTGACTATTAGCGGCATGCACAAAATACGCTCTTGCAGCCTTAAATTGTCCAAGGTTATAGAGAGATTGGCCTATAAGTAAGTTGGCATTATTCGATTGAAATGAAGACAGTCCTTTTTCAATAGAGATTAACGCCGATTGCGAGCACTTTTCCCATCGTCTCAAAATGGCATATTGTCTCGCCAATTCAAAACAATAGTCGCCGATGTCCGACAAAGAACATGCCTCTTCCATAGCTGAAATGGCATTGTCATATTCTTTAGCTGCCAACCACGTTTGAGACAAAAAAGAAAATTTCTTGGGCTTTCTCCACTCTTTGTTAGCTTTTATTTGCCTTGAAAGTATCGACGCAGCTCTGTAATAGTTTTTTAATTTAAACGACAGATAGATTAAACTTTCTATTTCGTGCGGATGATCTAGTTTTTTATTGTCAAATAAAAGGTTTAGAATAGCTAGCTGATCCTTTTCCCGACCGAGCTTGTTATACATGTGTGATAGATGTTTTAGATATTGAGATTTTGTGTAATCTTGGACCAGGGATTCCAATTGTATTAGGGCAGCCTCGTGCTTACCAATTGCTTCATATACTGAAAAAAGAGTCAGGGTAAGCTGTTCCCTTAGTGGAGATAGTTCTTTTTCCAAAAGATCATCGGTCCTCCGTAGAGCGAACAGTGCTTCGGTATGTTTTCCAGAGAAATATAAGATTTTAGCGTGAAGTAAATGTAGTTCCGGTGTCTTTACTTTTAGTCGAGTAATCGTGTCTCTCAAAATATTTGAGCCTTCGTCATAGCGATTATCACCCAGCATAAGAGTTCCTAAAGTTTGTGCTGTTTGGATTATTATATCGTCAGGTAGAGAGCTGTCGTTCAGTGTTTTTCTATAGTTTTCAATAGCATCTTGTTGTCGAGACGATAAATAAAAACAATAAGATTCTACATTTCTGATTAGTGCGTTCTCATAGTTCGAGAAGTGGACAGAGTCGTTGTTAGAATTAATATTTAGCATTGCGGTCCTACAATCGTTTGATTGCACCAGTTTTTCAAGACGAAATAACAACTGATACGCTTTTTCGCTAACTTTCCCTGTTTGCTTTGTCGCAGCACTAAGATTTTCTGCTGGGCTGGCGAAACCAGATATAATATAGAAACTTAAAACGATAATTCTAATCATTTCGCTGGAGTTTATATATAAATTTATTCTTCACATTTTCCACCTCTACAGCTTCTCCATCAATGATTCGGGGTTTATACAGAAATTTTTTCGCAGCTTCTATCGAGCTAGCTCTGAATAAATTCCGGCATTCTCCAGGGACTGAAATTACGTTCTCTACCTTTCCATCCTTGGTGATTGTATATTTGACCGTGCAAAATCCTTCTATCCCCATATTTCTTGCGCGGATTGGGTAAATCGGAGGTATTTTTGTTCTAGGGAAATAATTTCCATCGCCCGATATTAGGTTGTTAAACTCTACGAACGGTAAAACTGGTGTTAAAATTTGAAAATCAATAGGTGCCGATGTTAGTTCCTTTGGTACATTCAGAGTGCTAGTTAGCGGTTTTACTAAAGGTGCTTTATCAAGGGACTTAACTGGTTTAAGGGGGCGCTTCGGGTCAGGTTCCTTTCTTTCTAGTCGGACCAGGTCTACATTAAAATTGTGTTTCGGAGTGGTCCGTAGCGTCATAGCCTTGTCTATTAAGGTTTGGCACACGAAGATAGAGATGGTAGCGATAAAAAGAGCGATAGGAAAAGATTTGAGAAGGCTTAACGTAGGTTTCTGGTTTTCTATCTGACGGATTTTAACTAGCAGCTCATTTGTCATTATCGGATTTCTGACGCAATAGATATGTTTGTAACGCCGGCTCGTCTTGAAGCGTCCATTACAGCTATTAGGGTATCTGTTAAAGATTGTTTGTCAGCCCCTATAATTATGGACGCTTTAGGATTATCCGACTGGATTCTAGAAATGTGGTTTTGGACAGCCCGGATGTCGATGTTTCTATTTTCAAGCCATATCTGATTTTCCTTATCAATGGTAATTACGATCGATTGACCTTCTAGTTGGTTAGAAGTTGATGCCTTGGGTTTAGAGATCTCTATTCCCGATTCCCGCGTGAAGGCAGCTGTTACGATAAAAAAAATGAGCATGATAAAAACGACGTCGAGTAGTGGGGTTAGATCTATTCCCGTTTGGTCTGACTCAGGCACAGCTCTTTTCCTTCTTGACCGCACTATTTTTCTGCTCCTCGTAAGGCGATTCCAAAAACTCGTAGCCGGTCAGTAATCGTTGCTTCTAAAAACGCCAACATGAAAAACCCGGAAATAGCTACAGTGAGACCTAACATAGTAGGAATTGTCGCATGAGAGAAACCTTTCGCTATTAAAACACTGTTGCTAGAGCCATATAGATTGAGAACTTCAAATACTTCAATCATACCAGTTACTGTACCTAGTAATCCCAGCAACGGGGCGATCGTTACGCATTGTTTGATTAATGTTAAATGCCTTCTTAGCGCTATTTTTCTCCTTGTTAGGAAATACTCGATATCGGCTACTCGGTTAGTATTGCGGGAATTCAAAAAATCAAAAATGCTATTGATAGAAGATCGTTCGTTTCCTTTTGACGCGTGGATAAATAGATAATAGATCCGTTCAATGATTAAGGTCCACATAACTACGGAGAGGCAGATTATAGGAATTAGCAATGTACCGCCGTTATCGATAAAAGCCCATATTTTTTCATAAAGATAAAACGATTCGGGGAAGAAAAAAAGTTCCATGATTGACTTATTTAGAAATTGTTCTTTCAGATATCAAAGAAAAAATGTTTTGCTCCAACAGGTGGGAAATGGCCTTCGCTTTTTCCGATAGGATCGTGAAAAATAATAAGGAAGGAATGGCTACACACAACCCCAAAACTGTAGTGACCAAGGCTTGCGAAATACCGCCGGCCATCAGATTGGGATCGCCTGTACCAAACAAGCTGATTGATTGGAAAGTGATAATCATTCCAGAGACTGTACCCAATAAACCCAATAGCGGAGATATTATTGCAATAAATTTAATGTAATTAATCATGGAGAAAAGTTCCGAATTCTCCGAGGCTAGGGCCTCTTCCAGTTTCAGTTCCAGTACGTCTATATTCTCTTCGTGGTGGTCATTTGCGATCGTGGTCAGTTGAGTCAGAGGGTTTATAGGCGCTTTATTAGGGCATTTTGTTTCTAAGCTTATCGCTTTTTCCATGTTCGACAAAGCTCGGAATCGATAAATGGTAAGGGTTAGAGACAAGACCCCTAATAAAAGAATTAAAAAACCTATAGGACCTCCTTGATTTAGCCTATCAGATATCTTAGGACGTTTTAATATCAGTGATAAAACTTGGCCACGGGTTGGATCTATAGTCAAAGGAAGCATGCCTGTCTCTGTTTGGTTTGCGCTGGATACGTATTTCCGAAATCGTTTTGGGGGTTGTTGAGGTAACTCGGACAGCGTTAGAGTGTCAGGCTGGATTACCGTAAACTTCTGATTCACGGTAGCGTTGAAAGCGCCAATTCGAGTTACTGTTGCTTTTGTTTTCTGGCCATCTCTATCAATTATATCTGTTTTAAAAGCTACGATTTTTCCGCTTTCTTCTATCTCTCTAATGATTTCAGTCGAGAATCTTTGGATTTTGTCGAAAGAGGTAATGGAGTTAGGGCTCTCAAGGTCCGATAACAAGTCATCTAAGAAATCGATTCGATTACTAAATTGGGCTGAAATGATAGAATTGGAAAAATCAGATCTGATTGCGGTAGTCGCTTCGCTAAGCGCTCCGAAAAATGCGTTCAGATCACCCTTCCGGTCATTTAAAACCTTCTGTTTTTCTAGTAGTTCGGTGTTATTAGTGGAAAAAACTTTTTCTAATTCGGTCGATCTGCTCAGGAGGACAGACTTTTCCTGTGACGATTTGGACAGAATCTGATATATCGTCTCTCGTTTTTCCAAAAATTCTTTGACTCGTTTCTTAGACACCACTTCCGATTGAATAAGTGTCTCTACAGAGTTTTTCAGTAATTCAGATTTCGATATTCCTGTTTCACTAGCAAAACTATTAGATTGGAAAGTTAAGAGTAATCCGGTCGAAAATATTAATAACGATAAAAGCAAATTCATTTCGATACCGTAGCAATGGAGGGTTTACTATAAAATGGAAGAATAATGAGTTCGGGGGGATCCTGTTTCTTCGCGATATCTATAGCCTTTAATATGTTTCTCTTAAACTGACTGTCTTCGATTATGGTCCAATCAGCTATCTTGGAATTCCACGTTCCTGAAGTAGAACCCGATTTGCTACGAAAAAAGAGCCCGATGCGGCCGACTCTTAAGATATCAACCTGTTGCCTCACACCTTTAATCGTAATTGTGTCTAGGTAAGTTTCTAATGTTTTCCCATACTGATTTTCTATCTGGTAGGCTTCCAATATCTTGTAGTATTTTTCACCGATCGATACCTGGGGTTTTCTGACTAGACGCTCTAGTTTCTCAATTCGATCCTTTCGCTCGCCCAGTAAAAAGGGTAGACCGTCTACGACAAGTCTTTTTAAGGTGGTAATCATTTCCACAAAAAGAGGTGAAATTTTTCGCTCCAGTATGACCACATCTTCTATCGCTAATGCAGAAGAGCGAATTTGCATTTCTTGCTCAAAAATCTGCTCTTCGAGGAGCGAGTTATAGATTTTTAGCGAATCGATTTCTTTGACGTTGTTCTCGTGTTTCAGGGTAGCGTCATCAATTTCCATCGATATATTTTCGATTAAGCTTTGGTTTTCGGAAAGGTGTTCGATTCTTTCGACTTGAAATTCTTGAATTTCAGATATCAAAGGTCGGGAATAAGCATTGGCACCAAGAATGCATAAGAAGAACATGCCGAATATCGAGTGTTTTTTTGAAAGCATCTTTTTTCGCATCATTTTGGTGAGATTTTTTATAATCCTTTTTGTAGTATTTGTCTTTGACCCCATGATAATACTAACAAAAAATATAGGCGAATGAGTGATTACGATCGGGTCTATTAATCATCCTTTAAGCATTGACGTTCGAGGATACTACAGTAAAAATAGGAAGTGAGAGAGATATAGATTTTAAGGGGCCATTTAGATGCTATTTCGAACTAAGAGGGTTAATTGATGGGAGTCATAACGAAAGAGGACGTCGTAGAAAGTGTCGCAGATGGGCTTCAGTATATTTCTTACTACCATCCCCCGGATTATATCAAAAATTTGTCAATGGCCTATGCGTTGGAAGAATCTAAGCCGGCAAAAGACGCGATGGCTCAAATACTAATAAATTCCCGGATGTGTGCAGAAGGAAAGCGACCAATATGCCAAGATACGGGGATTGTTACTGTATTCTGTAAAGTGGGTATGAACGTCGAGTGGGGTTTTAATACACCTCTTGAAAATTTGATTAATGAAGGTGTAAGACGTGCGTATTTACATCCAGAGAACAAATTAAGGGCGTCTATTTTGTCGGAACCGGCGGGACTTAGAAAGAATACGAAAGACAATACCCCCGCAGTCATACATTTTGAAGTTGTTCCTGGTTCTGGGCTAGATATTACAATAGCTGCCAAAGGGGGAGGCTCAGAAAACAAGTCGAAATTTGTAATGCTGAATCCTTCTGACAGTATAGTCGACTGGGTTCTCGAAACTGTTCCTAGCATGGGAGCGGGGTGGTGCCCGCCCGGGATGTTGGGTATTGGTATTGGCGGTACCGCGGAAAAGGCAATGGTAATGGCAAAGGAGTCATTAATGGAGCCCATTGATATGCAACAACTAATAAAAAGTGGAGCTAAAAATCACTTGGAAGAATTACGGTTGGAAATATATGAAAAAGTTAATGCTTTAGGGATTGGTGCTCAAGGTTTGGGCGGTTTGACCACAGTGTTAGACGTTAAAATCATGGATTACCCGACCCATGCTGCGTCTAAGCCAGTTGCTATGATCCCTAACTGCGCAGCTACGCGACACATCCATTTTTGTTTAGATGGTAATGGAACGGCTATTTTGCCTATCCCTTCTTTAGATGACTGGCCTCAAATTAATTGGGATCCTCGGAGCAGTGGCCGTAGGGTGGATTTGAATAAAGTGACTCGTGAAGACGTTAAAAGTTGGTCCCCGGGGGAAACTCTCTTAATATCTGGATCAATGTTGACGGGTAGAGACGTAGCTCATAAGAAGATACAAGAGCTTATTGAAGACGGAAAAGAATTACCGAATGGTGTCAGCTTTAAAGACAGGTTCATATATTATGTTGGACCGGTCGACCCGGTCGGATCAGAAATCGTGGGGCCGGCTGGCCCGACCACATCGACCCGGATGGATAAATTTACGGATTTGATGCTTGAGAAAACTGGTTTACTAGGAATGATAGGGAAAGCGGAACGCGGACCCAAAACAGTGAATTCTATAAAGGAGAATGGTGCCGTGTATCTGATGGCAGTAGGAGGAGCCGCGTATCTTGTGTCGAAAGCGATAAAAAAAGCTAAAGTGATAGCGTTTCCTGAATTGGGTATGGAAGCTATCCACGAGTTTGAAGTAGAAGATATGCCAGTAACCGTAGCTGTAGATAGTAAAGGTACTTCAGTGCACGAAATAGGCCCTTTGAAATGGAGGAGAGAGATAAGGAAAATACCTGTTAAGGTGGAGCTACCAAATCAAGAATAATGAGCTATTACCTCTGAGGCAAAAAGTGCTAGATGTTCATTCATCTTTTGGGTGGAGTAGCCGGGCGGAACGGTCCAAGTGTAATAATCAGTTATATTTTGCTGTGTAACGTAGTCACCGACTATGTCGCAGGCTTCGGCTGGACAAACACATTGTAGAATACCTAATGTTTTGAGGTCTTCTACAGATTTGAATTCTGGGAACAAGTCTTGACCAGCCTCTTTAAGCCATTTGTTATACATTTGCATTTGATAAAGAACGTGTGGCGCTATTTCTTTGAATGTCTTTTTTGGAGTCTTGGAAGTTATTAACCAGAAATGTCCGCCAGCCAGCGAGGGTTTTCCTTCCTTACCGAGTTTGGAGCGTTCCTCGAGAAAACATTCAGTCAATTTCTTCATATCACCGAAACCAATATATCCAGAACCATAACGTGCCGCTCGTTTAGCGGCGGCAGGCACAAACCCCCCGATCCAAATCGGTGGAGTGGGTTTCTGGATAGGGACTGGCATTATTTTTAGATCGGTGAAATTGTAATGCCTGCCTGAATAGGACAACGATTGGCCTTCCAAGAGCGGAATAAGAACGTCAAGACCCTCGTCGGTCAGAGTTCCACGATCTCTCTGATTCACTCCTAGCCCCCCAAACTCTGCAGGTCGATAACCCACCCCAATTCCTAATTCAAATCGCCCTTTGGACAAAATATCTATAGTGGCCGAGTCCTCGGCGACGCGAACAGCGTTGTGTAACGGTAGTAGCAGAACCCCCGTGGAGATTTTGATACGTGAGGTCTTAACAGCTACTGCTGCGGCCAAGGGTAAAATCGACGGTGCGTGACCATCTTCACAAAAGTGATGTTCGGTTAACCAAACCCGGTCATATCCGATGTTTTCCGCCCAAGCTATCTGCTCGAGATGTTGTTCATAAAGTTCGAAATCGTCGACTTTCCAAGCTGATGGATTCCTAAACGAGTACCACAAACCAAATTTGACTTTTTTCATAATCGGCAGACCTTTGTGTTGTCATTTTTGTATCGTGTTAGTTCTGTTAACCTCGAAGCCTCCGGTTATCAACGGATCTTGAAAGTTCTGTAAGCAAAGGTTCGGTCGTTTCCCACGACATACATGCATCCGTAATACATTGACCATAATTCAAGGACGCCTTTGAGTTTAACGTTTGTTTTCCGGCTTCAAGAAAACTTTCTAACATCACACCGCAAATCGTTCGAGAACCGTTAGAGATTTGGTCACAGACATTTTTTACTACAAAAGGCTGCTTGAGATGGTCTTTTTTACTATTTCCGTGGCTGCAATCGATCATGATACCATTTGATATTCCTGCTTGTTCTAACATTAAACTAGCAGTCAGTACGTCTTCTTCACTGTAGTTCGGTTTCTGGCCTGAGCCACGTAATATTAGATGGCATGTCGGATTGCCGGTGGTTTTTATAATGGCGGCTAAGCTCTGCTCGGTTACTCCCAGAAAGTCGTGCGAATGCTTGGCAGCTAGGATCGCGTCTACCGCTACTTGAATGCTACCGGCCGTCCCGTTTTTAAATCCGATGGGCATTGAAGAGCCGGACGCTAGCTCTCTATGTAGCTGAGATTCTGTTGTTCTAGCACCGATCGCTCCCCATGTAATCAGGTCAGCTATAAACTGAGGTGTTACTACATCAAGAAATTCAGAGCCTGATGGAACTCCCATTGAAGCCAGTTCCAAGAGAAGGTTACGGGAAATTCTTAAACCATTGTTAATGTCGAACGTATTATCCAAATTGGGATCATTGATTAGACCTTTCCATCCAATTGTAGTTCTCGGTTTTTCAAAATAAACCCGCATAACAATCATAAGATTTTTAGACAGTTCATCTTTTGTTTTTCGCAAGCGTTTAGCATAGTCGATGGCAGCCGCAGGATCGTGAATAGAGCACGGGCCTGTCACAACCAAAATCCGATCATCTTTGCCTGAAATGATATTTTCGATCTCCTTCCGAGCTGCTCTTATGTTAGATGACGCTGTTTTAGTTACAGGAATTTCCTCCTTTAAAATAGTTGGTGATATAAGAGGTCGATAGGCTATAATCCGTTCGTCATCGGTCCTGTCAGGCATTTCTTAGATCCTTTTTTATAATCTTAAAAAATAGAATGATAATCTTCTACTGTCACGATGGCTATAGAAAAATAGCTGTCTGACGGTACTGTAGATATCGGTTTAGTTTTTCTTTAATTCGGAATAGGGGGTAACTTCTGGCGCCTTTTTTGTCAGGTGTAGGTTATTGATCTGTTGCCAATAATCGACTGTGAGTATTTCGTCATGTTTTTCTAAGAATGCTTCTTTCACTCTAGGTTCTAACGCCAGGAAGTTTATGAATTCTTCTGGAAAGATATCGTTTTTGTGTACATAGAACCAGTCATTCGGTCTTATTTCATCTTCCTTGTGCTTGTGAGGAGGAATGTTTCGAAAATTACAGTCTGTGGTCAGGCAAAGTTCATCATAGTCATAAAATATCACTCGCCCTTGTCGACTTACTCCAAAGTTTTTTAGAAGAAAATCGCCTGGAAATATGTTGGTTAAGGCCAAGTCCTTTATGGCTTGTCCATAATCTATTACGGCTCGGGTCGATTGCTCAATATCACTTTCACGTAGGTAAACATCTAGAGGTATTAGTTTCCTTTCGGTATATAGATGATCAATTATTACGTTCTTTTCGACTATCCGTACTGTTCTAGAAGCGTAAGTTAATAAGTCCTCAAGTATTTCCCTTTCAAATCGTTCAATCGGGAATTCAATATTACGAAATTCCTGGCTATCGATGAGCCTACCTGCTCTGTCATGATGAAAGACCAGTTTGTATTTCTGTTTGACTTCTTCTCTACTAATGTTTTTGGTGTGCCCGAAGTCGTCTTTGATGACTTTGAATACTAGACTATATCCAGGAAGTGTGAATACCGACATGACCATACCGCGAATGCCGGGAGCGTGTCGGAATTTATCTGAACTACTTTTCATGTAACTCTCAAGAGCACGAGCCCGTTCAGTCTTGCCTTGTCTCGTCCGACCAAGAATAGTATAAATTTCATCGATCGGTTTAGAAGGAAGTATGGAGTTTATAAAGTTTACTACTCCCTCTATCGGTTCAAGATCAACCATAAAATAGGATCTGCTGAAACCAAATAAAGTGCTCACGTCATTTTCATCTGTGAGTACGGCTTCAATAGAGAGACCCTCAGGACGATTCACATAAGCGAGGATTAACGGATGTTTGATTTTAGAGTTACATATTATTTTTCCAACAAGGAAGGCTCGGCCTGATTGAAAAAAAAAGCTATTTAATATTTCGATTCGTCTGATATCTCTTTCTTCCAGGTCATTGTTATCTAAAAGGGTCATAATGTTGCTGAAAACAAAATCGATATCTCCTTGTAGGTCAGAGTGCTCCGCATCAAACTTAAAATTACTAACGATTCTTTCAACGATTAGAGGTAAATTTTGCCAAACAAGATAATCTATTTTATCTATTGTGGTATTGGTGGTGGTTTTAGAAGAAACAATATTTTCGGTGTCTGATATTTGAGAAGGGTTAATCGACATCGATCTGAGAAAATCTCGGTGTACGGAATTGAAAAACGTTTTCGAAAATTCACCGTTAGAAGTGTCGTTGACCCTTTCCCAATAGGTGGCTCTGACTCTGTCCCAAAGATTTATGTCTTCTGTGTCGACATCTAATAATTCGTCTACCAATAGGCGCGTTCGTTTAACGGCCTTGTCATACAATTCTATACGTTCTATTAAGTCTTTTTGGGCGCCAAACGAATCTCTTTTTTCAAATCGAGCTTTTGATCGTTTAGTGATCCTTATGAAATTATCGTTATATTTTAGGAATCCGGAATGAATCGTAGACGCGACCCGTGTTAAGTTGATATTACCGGTAGCATCAGGTGTTTTGGTAGGCTTTAGGTCGCCTTCTACAGTCTTTTTGAAACTGAATGTAGGTCCTTCAGTGTCTCTGTGGTCTTCTATAATTTTAAGGAATGCCTTGATTGTTATAAATTAGCTATTAGGGTGTTCGCAAATTCGCTACACTTAACTTCCGTCGCACCATTCATTAGGCGGGCAAAGTCATAAGTAACTACTTTATTGCTGATTGTCTTATCCATGCTTTTTATAACAAGGTCGGCGGCCTCAGTCCAACCTAAATACCTGAGCATCATTTCTCCTGACAGCAGGACTGAACCAGGGTTAACCTTATCTTGGCCAGCATATTTGGGTGCGGTGCCATGAGTCGCTTCAAAAATCGCATGGCCGGTCTCGTAGTTGATGTTGCCTCCTGGAGCTATTCCGATACCGCCCACTTGGGCGGCTAACGCGTCTGAGAGATAATCTCCGTTGAGGTTCATGGTAGCTATCACGTCGAATTCGTTAGGTCTCGTCAATACTTGTTGTAGAGTAATGTCTGCAATAGCATCCTTGACTATTATTTTACCGTCAGCTATAGCCTTGTCTTGCTCAGCATTCGCTGTTGCAGTTCCTTTATCACTCGCAGTCCGGTCGTATTGATCCCACGTGTAGGTGTCTGACGGGAACTCCTCTTCTGCTAATGTGTAACCCCAGTTTCGAAACGCCCCTTCAGTAAACTTCATAATGTTACCTTTGTGTACAAAGGTAACGCTTTTTCTTTTATTCTCTATCGCGTAATTAATAGCGGCTCGAACCAGTCGACTAGTTCCTTCTTCTGATACAGGTTTTATGCCAATCCCACATGAACCCGGAAATCTTATTTTCTTATGCAATTCGGGAAAATGTTGCGAGAGAAGATCTAAAAAGGATTGGCACTCCGGAGTCCCTTGTTCAAATTCAATTCCTGCATAAATATCCTCAGTATTCTCTCTAAAAATCACCATGTCGACCTGTTTAGGATCACGAACTGGGGACGGGACACCATCAAACCAGCGAACAGGTCTAAGGCATACGTACAAATCCAAAATCTGACGAAGTGCCACGTTCAGAGATCGTATGCCACCACCGATAGGTGTAGTTAATGGGCCTTTTATGGCTACTAGGTATTCGCGACAGGCTGATAACGTTTCTTCGGGAAGCCACGAGCCAGTTAAGTCGTTAGCCTTTTCACCCGCTAGCACTTCCATCCAGTATATTTTCCGCTCCGTTCTATAGGCCTTTTCAATCGCTGCATCTAAAACCCTTCTGCTGGCATTCCACACGTCTGCTCCTATACCGTCACCCTCTATGAAAGGTATTATCGGGTTGTTCGGTACACTCAGAGAGCCGTTCGAGATAGTTATTTTCTTACCATCTATCGGAGGTTTTTGGAATACGCTCACTTATATTTTCTCCATAAAAATTATGCTAATCCGCTTCATTGGCTGTTAAAGAAACCTTATGATATCAAATCGGCGCCTTGATATAAGTATTAATTTGAACTTTTTGGCAGCTTCATTGGAGGAAGAGCTAGTTGTAGCCAGATTTGAATTAACGAAAGATCAGTTGAGGTAGTCATTTGCTAGCTAATCGGAGATTTTTAAAAAGGATGAATTTAGTATTAGGTGCGGGATTTCTTTCTGGATATATAACGGAGCTATTTAACGAGGTTAAAACAATTAGTGTCTGTCGGACCCAGAAAAATTTTATTGAGGGAAATAACGAGACTTTTTTTTACACGGATGTGCTTAAAAAAGGATGCGTCTCCGAATTTCAATCTAGGATAAGTAATTTTAACGGGTTTGTTTTCTTCTTAATTCCTCCCTCCAGTTTTTCGGACAGGCCAATTGAATTAACCTTAGGCCCTTTGTTTGAATTCCTGAGTACAGTCATTGTCAAACGAGTCGTAGTCGTGTCTAGTACGGGAGTTTATTCGGATTTAGCTGGGCAGACAGCTACTAATCTTTCTAAAGTAGAAGGCTCCTCTAGTCGGGTGAAACGATTGCTCGAGATAGAAAAGGTGTGGCTTTCCAGTCCCTTCAACGTTGTCGTGGCAAGACTAGGTGGGCTTTATGGTAAAGGTAGAATCGTTGGAGAGAAATTACTGAAATCAGGAGAAGAGGTTCCGGGAACAGGAGAAGAACACCTTAATTTGATTCATGTGCGTGATGCTGCCAGAGTTTTGTTACGGTTGACACAAAGAAGATTTAAAGGGAAGCGGTATATCGTGACAGATAGATTGCCGGTTAGAAGGTGTGTTTACTATCAATATCTCGCGAATAAAGTTGGGATTTCCCCACCAAACTTTAGTGGAAGCACAAGGGGGAGTTATCTATGTGATTCGACTGCTACATGGCGGTCTTTAGGCATCGAGCCGGAATTTATGGATTATCGATTTGGGTTAGAGGGATTGATTTGATGAGTCAAGTAGGTAGGTTACTGTTTTTCCTGTCTCATTT
Source organism: uncultured Gammaproteobacteria bacterium (assembly GCA_964642505.1). GTDB lineage: Bacteria > Pseudomonadota > Gammaproteobacteria > TMED69. The sequence continues at coordinate 20,724 of CAZXQY010000013.1, forward strand.
TATAATGTTTTCATTAATAGAAGACAGTTTCGCGGATGGTGCTAATTTAATTAACAAAGTGATCCAAGTTAAATCTTTAAGTGGTGAAACAATATTGGTCGATGTGACCGTAGCTGATACCCCACTTAAAAGAATGCTCGGGCTTTCCAATAAAGAAGAGTTACAAAAAAACAAGGGGCTTTTATTAGATTTCACAAGGGAAATTAAGCCAAAGATATGGATGAAGGACACGCGGTTTTCTTTAGACATTTTGTTCATAAAATCCGACGGCAAGATTACCCAAATAGCGCATAGGGCGGATCCTTATTCATTAGAAATCATTCATTCACAAGAAAAGGTTCGTTATGTCCTGGAAATCAAGGGTGGAGAGGCGCGCTTTAATCACATTAATATCGGGGATCAGGTGTATTTTATTAAACCATGACAGTGTTTAGGGTGGAGAGTTTATTTCAGTGAAAGCTTCATCAAAACCTTTAAGTGACAGTGGAATAAGCAGAGGATTTTTGTCTCCGTCGTTAAAAGAGATTTGTAGGCTGCTTCCGGATATCAAAGTCTCTACTCTTTTTTCGGTTAAAGTGACGAGTACGTGACAGCCGCTGGGATCACATCTTTCGATCGGAAAATTTACTTCATCCTTTTTATCTATCATTAAGGAAACTCCCGTCGGGAGATATATTCCTAATGGTAACGTTATTAATACAATGGGTTGTTCTCTAGGAGGATGTATCATACCTATAGAAAATTGGAGCACAGGATGACCTCCTTCTTTAAGTAAGAGCTCTTGGTACATGATGCACCCCTCACTTTCTAACTGAGAGATAGTTTCACAACGTATTGTCCAGGGGCTTTCTTTGGCCTGGCATACGCCGCTTGTCGGAAAAATAAAAAAAGAAAAGGTCAGAAGATAACTTAAGTAGACGGGGCGGAGTGATATAAACATGGTGTTCAACGGTATCGACATGTTAAAAAATTGCTGTCCTATAAGACGGTTGTACATTTTTTGTTTGGTTAACACATCGTAGTCATGGAAGAGCGTGATATCAATGATTTTGGAACAAACGACCCTCTAATGCTCTAGTGCACTATTTTTAGGTTGGTTTTTGAATGACGGTAGTCTTCATGTTCTAACTATCTTTTAGGTGAGCATGTTTTCGGTATTTCTTTTTTTGAATTCACTTATTTAGGTCAAAAGCGGTCTTCGCGTAGGATTTCCTATTTGAATTAGATGTTATGTCTTGTTAAGACACAGTCATTATTTGACAAGAATCTGAAAACGCCCTACGAGTATCGTTAAAAAATAGTGTCCAGGAACAACTGATTGACGAAAGGAGCCCAACACAATACAAGAATTAACAGGCACGAACATTCGACTTTTATAATCATAAGAAGTCTGTCTTTCTCATGCGCAGACGAGTCAATCCTAAAAATCGAATTCATTACAAGATCGAGTATCAAGGTGAAAACAATCATCACCGCAAGACTCGGCGCAACTATTGAAGTTATTATCGGCCAACCCTTGATTTCGCTAGATGGAACTGCAAATAGACCAGTAAGCGATATTATCAGCGTAAAAAAAACTAACAACCCTCTCAAAATACCAATTTTTGATTTCCGTGTTTCCATTATTGAATCTAGTTAATTCGGGAATTTGCATTTGAGATATTAACATGTAAGGAAAGAAACACTAAGGTTTTTAAGATACAATTCAATAAGTAAACCACGTTATGTATTTTGTTAATAAGTTAAGGGATGCGTTCCAAGGTTAGATGTTCCATATGATTGTTTTCTCCTGTGATAATGTAAATTTCGATCTTCCAGCTAAGCATCGATTTCCGACAGATAAATATTCTCGCCTGAGATCCGCCGTTGAAGGTATGGAAAATTTACAGGTGGTCTATCCAGATAAACCGTCCAGAGAGACGATTGAAAAGGTTCATGCTATAAATTATGTGGATAAAATGTATAGGGGGACTCTTTCGGCTAGGGATATGGACAAATTAGGTTTCCCATGGTCGCGACGGTTATTGGAGCGTGCTTTGTATTCGGTTGGTTGTACTATTGGAGCCAGCTTTGAGGCGATGAAGAATGAGATAAGTTGTAGCCTGGCTGGTGGGACTCACCATGCGGATTACGACTTTGGAAAAGGGTTTTGTATTTTTAATGATATTGCTATTGCGTCCACAGTATTGTTAGAAAAGCAACTTGTAAAAAAAATCCTTATCGTCGACACAGACGTTCATCAAGGAAATGGCACAGCAAATTTATTAAGAGCACAAGAAGACGTCTACACGTTGTCACTTCATTCCGCAAGTAATTATCCGCATCTAAAAGCAGTTAGTAATCTCGACGTCAGTTTGCCTAACGATATTGAAGACACGGATTACCTGGAGATTTTTTCGGAGGTTTTAGAACAATCAATAGAATGTTCAAAGCCTCAGGTAGTATTTTTTTTAACAGGGGCTGATATTTTTGAGGGAGATAGATTGGGACGTTTGAGGATATCGAAAGCCGGGATAAGGAAGCGAGACGATCTTTTTTTTTCGATGTTCGATGCTTTAAAAACTAAAATAATTGTAGTTATGGGCGGGGGCTATGCGCCACGAGTACGCGATATAGTTGATATCCATGTTGGCACTGTCGAGGCGGCTCGCAACGCTTGGGAAAGGCGCCATAACTGAGTTTGTTTAGTTCAGGCGGCAGCTCTAAGCGTGTTCGAATATCATTTGGAAAGTATTTTTGCCAAAAGACTTTTTCTGTTTTTAGTTGTTATTTCGTAGACTTCGGAGTACTGAGCGCTTTCAACGATTATCTCATCGCTTGTTGCTAATCTGTCAACAAGACCAAGCTCTATAGCATTCTTTGCTTGCCAGTATTCACCTGTGGCTACCTTCTCAATATCCGTTTTAGGTCTATGCGTTGTTACAAATTCCTTAAAGATTTGGTGGGCTACATCGAGTTCTTCTTGAAATTTTTGTCTCCCTTCGTCGGTGTTTTCACCAAACATTGTTAATGTGCGCTTATGTTCGCCTGCCGTTAAAAGCTCAAACTGAACATTATTTTTTTTGAGCAATTGGTTGAAATTAGGTATTTGTGCGACCACGCCAATCGATCCAATTATGGCGAATGGTGCAGCTATAATCTTATCTGCTACACAAGCCATTAGATACCCTCCGCTCGCAGCGACTTTATCAACAACAACGGTAAGATGGATGTTTTTATTCTTGATCCGTTCTAATTGAGACGCGGCTAAACCGTAGCCGTGCAAGGTTCCTCCAGCGCTTTCCAATCTTAGTATCACCCGGTCGTGTTCTTCAGCTACGCTAAGTATTGCTGTTATCTCGTCTTTCAGATTTTCTACGTTGGAAGCTTTTAAATCTCCATCGAAATAAAGCAAAAAAGTTTTATTTTTATGATTATCGGAAATTCGGTTCTTCTTAGAATTTAGTTCTTTAATTTTCTTTTTGTAAGCGCGTTGATCTAAGCTTTCCTTTTCAATTGCAAGACCTAACTTTTCAAAACGGTCGTTTATTTTTCTTACCCGTAGAGTCTTCTCAAAGTTATCGGACTCGGCCTTCCTAGATAAAATAATCATAAATATGGGTATCATCAAACAAATAACAAGTGTCATAAGTTTGGCAAAAAAAATCAGGTATTCGTATATGTATTCCATTTTGTGATTCTCTTGTTTTGCCTAATGGGAATTTTATCAGTCTTAATAGTAGATGGATGGTATTCAACGAAGTAATAGGCTGCCTATTATGGTGATTATTGTTACTTGGTATAGAGGAACGATAAATTTACCACCATCTTTGAGTGTAACGTGTGCACCAACCCATCCTCCAAGCATGTTGCCAACCGCCAGACTTAAACCAGCTTGCCACATAACGGAGGTTTCGGTCCAAAAAATCAATAAAGAGACTAATGAATAGGGTACAACAATTATTACTTTGTGCATGTTCGTTTGCATAAGATTCAGCCCACCCATTTTATTCAAAATAAACATGATCAAGAAACCAATTCCAATATGAATAAAACCGCCGTAAAAGCCTAAAAAGAATATTAACGTATGTATCAAAACAGGCCGGCTTAGGGTGCTACTGAATCCTTCTTGGAGTTGCAATCTTTTCGGCTTACGGTCTTTAAACATCATCGAAATCGAAGTTAATGCTAAGACAAATGCGACTAACTTATTGAAAATATCGTCGTCCATATTTGTTCCGAGGTATGCCCCTATTATCGAACCTGGAATTAGGGTGAGAGCGAGGGAGGCGCTGAGAGAAAAATGACGGAATCCCCGTCGAAAGAAAACGATCGTGGCAGGTAGAGCTTGAGCTATAATAGCGATTCTATTTGTTCCATTTGCCACCGTTGATGGGATTCCTAAGAATATCAAGGCTGGTAGAGATAGCATGGAGCCTCCACCAGCTACGGTATTTAAGAAACCAGCCACTATTCCTACTGCAGCTAAAATGGATAGCGAAACGAGGTCTAAAATCTCTGGATTGTCCACAAATTCTAACTTTAGGTCGGCATAGGGTGCCAACCAGCGTCAGCCCAAAGCTGTCCGCTTACAGCAGAGTTTCGTATAAGAAAAGCTATGGCGTCTGCGATTTCTTCTGGCCGGATAAGTCTCCCTATTTGCGTCGCCGGAAGCACGTGAGAATTGATATAGTTGTCGCCCAACGCTCTAACCATGGGAGTGTCGGTGAAGCCTGGATGTAGCACCGCACAGCGAACCCCATAATATATCGATTCTTTCATTAAGGTTGCCGCGGCTCCTTCCAGTCCACCTTTAGTAGCGGCATAAGATATTTGCCCTTTATTACCTTGTGACGAGACCGAGCCAATAAACACAACCACTCCCTGGGTGCCTTCTTCTGGGTTCCATTTTGACTTACCATTCATTTTACGTTGTTCTGCCAACTGAGCCACCATTTCTAGAGCCCAATAAATCGGTGCTATCAAGTTTACTTCAACAACTTGTCTGAAGTTTTCTACTGGATAGATTTTTGCTTTAGCTCTGTCTTTTTTTAACTTAACAGACAACGCATCTCGAGTGATTCCAGCAGCGGGAATACATATGTTAACGGGGCCGTATTCTTCTAGTACAGATTCGAAAGCGGTCCTTCGGAAATTGGCGTCAGTAGTATCTCCCTGGAAGCTTTTAACGTGGCAGTTTGGATATTGACGGCTCAATTTACTTTCTAATTGTTCGATCTCATCAGAAAGATCAACTAAAACGAGTGTTTTTACGTCTTGTTTGGCCAACTCAAGGGCGGCCGCCCGTCCGATTCCGCTTGCGGCTCCCGTGATTACTGCGGTTTTCCCTTGTATTTCCATTGTAGCCCCCATCATAGTGTCTATACTTTGCATTATAGTACGATATTGATGCGCCGCAATATATATATATTTATTTATATATATTGAAAAAACCTGGTCTCCTAGGCACCTCATCGGAGCAATTTTAAAGGTTCCGTAGACGCCTTGTAGGCCGGTATAGCCGAGGCAAAAAGGCAAAGCAGTGTAGCGGTAATAAATGTCAAAATTAAATCTGTTGCGCGAATGTCAATTGGTAGATAGTCGATGTAGTATATCGCAGGATTCAGAAGTGTTACGGAAAAAACGGATTCCAAAAATTTGATTGTGGGGTTTAAACTTTGGGTGAGCAAGTAACCTATTGTAAATCCTAAGAGAGTACCTGCAGATGAGACTAGCGACCCTACTATTAAAAAAATTGACGTTATAGCGGACTGGCTACAGCCTATTGTATGCAGGACAAATATTTCAGGTTTTTTTTCTTCGACTATCAACAGGATCGCCGCCGCTATGTTGAACATCGCTATAGCAATTACCAACGACAAAATTAGAAATAATATACGTTTTTGAGATTTAAGCGCCAAGAAAAAATTCCGATTGAATTGAGTCCAATGGAGCGCTTCGAAACCTTCCCCTAGTTTTTTTAGAAGTCGTCTGGTTTGGTCTTTCGAGTAACCAGATTTGTCGAAAGTTGTTCGAAATCCTGTTATAGGGTTGTCAGGTTCTAAGAGTTTTCTCGACACTTCTAAAGTGGTGAGTAACATTTGGTTATCAATATCGTGAAGGCCAGCAGAAAAAGTATCTCTAACCTTTATTGAGGAACTTAGAATGTTCATGTTTTTGTTGTCCTTCGACCATCTAGGGGCAAGCAAGGTTAATCGTTCTCCTTTAACTACTCCCAAACGCTCGGCGAGGTTAGATCCGAGAAACACTTCGTTACCCCGAGTCGATAATTTGTCGAACTCCTGTATTCCGAGGTATTGAATAATAGGATAATTTTGTTGCTCATCGTATTGAAATCCCTCTACATGTACCGGAAAGGTTTTATCTCTATAAGAAACGAGAGCATCTCCACTTATGAACGGAATAGTCGATTCGACAATGTGATCTTTTTTGAGTACTTGATAGCTTTGCTGCCAATCACGTGCCGAAGATTTGTGGAGAAAAATAGCGTGGCCAGTTGCTCCAACTATGTGATTAGCTACTTCCTTTTCAAATCCATTGATGACCGCTAAAACTACGACGATTACAGCCACTCCAATACTAACTGCAAAAATAGACACCCATGTAATAAAACTGGAAAAAACGCTGGCTGGTATACCTATGAAAAATTTAAAGGCGATGCGAAAGATATAGCCGTTTCCATAAAAGTTGGAGTTCACCATTATCAAGGAAATCCCATTGAATCAGGTTGTTTTTTGTGTCATTTTATATTGAGAACCTTTCTGGTCTGTTAATTTATGACTGTGATTAACAGCGTTCGCCTTAGATTAGCTGAGACTGGTAGATTAGCATAAATCTAACTTTATAAATTTAGAAAGAACATCCTACGGAGAAAGTTCCTTTCTTTATATGGATGTTGGAGGAGGCTTACATGATTCTAGATGCCGTGAGAAACCTTAAAATGCCGACTGCCGCGCAAGCACTAGATGGCAGAGAAGAGCCTGTGGAAATTTCCGAAAGGCATGTTGTTTTGAACCAATTGATTCATGGGCCATTCGATATAAATACCGAGATAGCCGTTTTTGGTGCCGGATGTTTCTGGGGGGTCGAAAAAAAGTTTTGGGAGTTAGACGGAGTAATTTCCACAAGTGTCGGCTATTGCGGCGGTTATACTCCTAATCCACTTTATGACGAGGTGTGTAGTGGTTTAACTGGTCACAATGAGGCTGTAAGAGTGGTTTTTTCTACTGAACGACTGGAATTTCGGTCTCTGTTGAAGGTGTTTTGTGAGATGCATGATCCTACACAAGGGATGCGACAAGGAAATGATATAGGAACACAGTATCGTTCCGGAGTATACTATACGAACGAAGATCAGAGATTTGAAGCTGAAAAATCTCTAGAGTTTTATGGTAGAACCTTGAAAGAGCAGGGTTTCGATAATATCACCACAGAGTTGGTTCCTCTTAGGCATTTCTATTTTGCAGAAAATTATCACCAGCAGTATTTGGCGAAGAACCCGTCTGGTTACTGTGGGCTGGGCGGGACAGGTATCAAATTCGACCTAAAAGGCTGTCGATTATAGGATAATCATGTCTATGACAATTGAAGTAGTTTTCAAAAATCATCCCGAAGGAATGACGGCAGCGGCAAAGATTGTGGGAAAAGGAAAGTTGAATTTAGTAGATAGAGATGTTTTAGAACGGGCGTCTGAAAAACTGTTAACTTTGAGTGTGAAAGAAGACCTTCGCTGCCTGACCGTAGAAGGGAGTACAGAATATGCGTTTATTGGAGGAGCTGATCTGAAAGAACTCCGTCGGTTAACTCCTGAAACTGCATTTTCGTTCATAGGGTCTATTCACCGGTTTTGCAGCTTGATTAGAAAAAGTAATTTTCCAGTAATAGCCAAAATGCGAGGATACTGTCTTGGAGCTGGGTTAGAAATTGCGGCGGCTTGTGACATACGGATAGCTGATCAATCTGTTAAATGTGGTATGCCTGAGGTACGGGTAGGAGTTCCTTCTGTCGTTGAAGCTGCCTTATTGCCGGGTTTAATAGGATGGGGTAAGGCCAAGGAAATCATGTTCAGAGGGAATATTTTCGGGAGCCAAGAAGCACAATCAATAGGTTTGCTTCAAGAAGTGGTTTCGTCGGCAAAGTTGGAGTCGGTTTGTAAGGAAATGGAGAACGATATTCTATCAAGTGGCAAAAACGCGATAGCATCTCAGAAGCGCCTCTTTTTAGATTGGGAAAGTGGTTCGATAGATGAAAGTATCAAGAAAAGTATGGCTGTATTTTCTAACTCCTATGAGAGCAACGAGCCGCAGGTCATGATCGATAAATTCTTTGATAAAAAGGAGTGAGCGAAGATCATTACTGCCGTTCTGCGGTCAAAATGACCAAGTCAGCTAATATGTCTACTGTCTCCATCAAAATTGCGTCGTATTCAGGCTCTTCATACAATTCTTCTTCAAAGTCGGTGTCAGACTCGTCAGGCAGATCGGGTTTAAGAGGAGGTAATCCATGGAGTTGGCGAAATTTGTTCTCGGACTCTCTTTGCGCTCTTTTATTATTTTCGAACTCAAGCATTCTAGAAGATTCAAGGAGAGATATTTTCGTTTTCTTTCTGGCTTGAATTACTTCTTTCTCAATTTTAAAGAAATGTTGAATTTTCTGATTCTTATCGACTCTGGATTTGTGACTTTCCTGCAATCTCTTCGTAAATTCTGTTAAATCGTCCAGTTTTCGGTGAGGGGTTTCCGCTATCTCAGCCCAAGGAAGGGCATTGTCTAATGCTTTTTCGCCGTGATCAGAAGGGCGGATCATACCTTCAAAAATTATATGCGGTACAACTCCTCGATGTTGAGTGCTGTCTCCGCTGACGCGGAAGAATTGCGCCATCGTTGCCTTGAGCTGTCCTAAACGAGCTCTATCCTCTTCGTCATCTTTTATCCATCTATTTAAATCTATGAGGTTTTGAACGGTTCCTTTTCCATAAGTGGACTCTCCAACAACGAAGCCTCGATTGTAGTCTTGAATCGCTCCCGCAAATATTTCAGAAGCAGAAGCACTGTTTCTATCGACCAGAATCACCAAAGGACCGGAATAGAGTATTCCATTTAGAGGATCATTCTCGATTTCGATAGAGCCAGAATAATCTTTGATCTGTACTATTGGGCCGTTGTCAATAAAGAGACCTGTTAGGCTTGTGGCTTCGCTCAAAGAGCCTCCTCCATTTCCTCTCACGTCAATGACAATTCCGTCTATCTTTTGTTTTTCCATTTCTTTGATGAGGCGGCTAACATCTCGTGTAGTGCTTTTATAATCCTTTTTGCCGGCTTTTCTACCATCAAAGTCTAAATAGAAAGTAGGTATCTCTATTACCCCTAATTTGTAGATAGCATCTTGGTTCTTCCGAGAAATGGAGAAGCTTTTCGCGGCTTGTTCCTCAAGTTTTATTTCGTCTCTTATGATCGTAACAAGTTTAGTAGCTCCTCCCAGGTTTTCTTTTTTTGCGAGGATCTCTAAAATCACTGTCGAACCTTTAGGTCCTCTGATTAAATCCACGACGTCATCGAGACGCCATCCAACCACGTCGACAAGTTTTCCTTTTCGGTTCTGGCCTATAGAAACTATTCTGTCGTCAGGGAAAAGTTTGCCGCTCAAATCCGCAGGACCTCCTGGCACGATTTTTCGTATAACCGTATGCTCGTCTTTATTTTGTAAAACTGCTCCAATTCCTTCTAGCGAAAGGCTCATAGAAATTTTGAAATTTTCAGTCGAGCGAGGAGTAAAATAAGTGGTGTGAGGATCTACTTCGGATGTGTAGGAGTTAATCGCTATTTGGTAGACATCGTCAGCATTTAGTTGTTTGGTTCTTCTTTGCAACCCTTGGTAACGACGTATTAAGGTTGCCGTTACTTCATCATGACTCTTCTTGCCTGACAATTTAATGCTCAGGTATTCATTTTTTACTCTTTTCCGCCAAAACTCATTTAAGTCATCTCTGTCAGCAGCCCGTTTAACTTTTTTTCGATCCAGTTCTACATATTCGTCGGTGTTGAAATCAAGATTCGACTCTATCAAGTGCACCGCGTAGTTCGTCCGTTCTATTAGTCTTTTTCTATATTCTTTAAATATTTCAAAAAAAGGTTCTAAATTTGCTGAACGTAGATAATTATCGAATAGTAGTTTCTGTTGATAAATTACATCGAGGTCCTCGGTTGTAAAATATAGTCGCATCGGATCAAGAGAATCAATAAGGCTTTCCAAAACCTTAACGGACAATTCGTCGTTTAATAACGTCGGCTTATAGTGATAATTGCTCAAAAAGCGGGTTATTATGCTTGTAGTACGTAGATGATCAATTGTCGGAATGATTTCATTTTCAGAAACTGAGGTAGTGTTTGCGTTACCCGAGGAAGCAACAATAAACAGTAGATAAACCGGAGCTGTACGTAGAAATGAAATATTCATTGTAGTTTTTAAGAGAGGAGATTATTTTATCGATTCTACTGGAGAAGTTATTGTTAGTATATAGGGCATCGCTGTTGTATCCAATATCGACGTTAAATTATCTAGCAGAGCAAATATAGTGATAGCATTTATAACGCGGAACGTTAGCTACAATGGAATATGACTTTGATTACATACAGGATTTAGAATCTTTGTCAACTTGGTGCAGTACGCAGTCTGAAGAAGAAACTGTAGCGGTGGACACCGAATTCGAAAGACGAACAACATATTACCCGGAATTGTGTCTGGTGCAGGTCGCTACATCAAAAAGCATCGTATGCGTCGATCCGATTCTATGCAAAAATGTCAGTCCGTTGGTAACTTTTCTCAATGAACCGAACCGAATAAAAATATTGCATGCAGCTCGTCAAGATTTGGAAGTTCTAGAACTTATAGGTGTCTACGTGGAGGAGACATTCTTTGATAATCAGATTGGCGCGGCGCTCATTGGCGAAGATGATCAAATTGGTTACGGAGATTTAGCCAAGAATCTTTTGTCGGTAGAGTTAAATAAGAATCAGCAGCAGGCAAACTGGAAACGGCGGCCATTACGATCGCAGCAGTTACGCTACGCGGCGAGCGACGTTAGATACCTTTTACCTATCTATTCTATCCTCTGTGAAAAATTAATTGCGTGTGGCCGTTTTAAATGGTTTGAAGAAGAGTGTAGAAATTTAGCTGAAAGGAGCAAATCGAAACCTTCCAATTATGCATGGCAACGACTGAAAAATATCAACCATCTTAAAAAAGATATAGCTTTGCGCGCTTGCTCTCTCGCGAATTGGAGAGAGAAGGAATCACGAAGGATTAACACCCCTCGTAATTGGCTACTGAAGGATTCCGATATTAAAAAAATAGCTGTACTGAATCCCTCTAATCTGGCGAACTTAGCCGATGTTTTAACGAAGAAGGAAGAAATTTGCCGTAAATATGGAGGTGCCGTATTGACTGCCTTGAAAAGCGCGGATTCTTTACACGATATAGGGCTAGTAAGAGAAAACCGCATTTCGGATGAAGAAAAGAAAAAAGTCAAAATGTTGGTAGATAGTGGCAAAAAGATAGCAGACAAATTAGAACTGAAACCGACCTTTTTGATGACAGGGAAAGATTCTAAAGACATTGTTACAGGGAAAAAACCTAAAAAATTTTTTGACGGGTGGAGATTTTCTGTTTTTCGAGAATCTTTCGGGGCTCTTGGTTTGCTGTGAGCGGATTATATTTTTAAATTATTGGATCGTTATTCTTGAACATAGATAGGTATGCTCTCTGAATGAAGACTTAGCTGTTCTTTGCACCAATTGATGATCGCCTTGTCTGTCTGATGAGCGTACCCAATTCTGTTGCCCGATTTAGGAGTTACGGTATGGTACAACCATTCGTTTGGGTAGTCTTTTAGCATTTTTTTAATTTGATCAGCGGAAACCCTAAAAGTACCTATCGTGATAGATTCTATTCTATCGATCTGAACAGAGGAAAATATTTGTTCAAAGGCTCGAGAGTATATTTTTTTAAAATTGGCTGTAAGAACAACAGGATCGAATCGAAGTCCTATAGTCCACCCCGCGTCACTAAGTTTTTGTATAGACCTGATCCTTGATTCTAGGTTTGGGGTTTTGTGTTCAAACTGACTTATGATCTCGTTCGGATTTAAAGAAAAGGAACAAATTATGTTAGTCAAAACTTCCGTTTCGAGCAGGCTTCGTATTTGAGTACTTTTTGTTCTAAGTTCTAAAGTAGACTGCTTTAGTTTCTTGAAAAGCGGTAAGAAATTATTTGTAAATTCCGTGATGGGTTCCAAAGCCAAACTATCACAATCATAGCCTGAAAAGAAAAATGTCTTTCTCTTATTTTTATCAGAGATTTTTATGATATCGTCATAGAAATCTTCGTAATTTACAAATATAACGTAGTGAGCAGATCTAAACATGCCTTGCAAAAAACAATAACGACAGTCATATACACAGTTCAACATATGTGAGAAGTAGTAACTGGGTTGATTCACTTCCAAACTAGGTGGTACGGGCAAGATTCTCTTATTTTTTTTTTCTGCAAGAATTAGGGATGGTTGTTGTTTTTGGATTCTAAAACTCTGGTTGTGCCTGTTAAATATCTGTCCATAATGTTTGCATTCTATTACTCTGGTAGCAGGAAATTTTTTGAGAATTGAATGTGTACGAGGGTGATCTCGAATTGTTTCTTCCACGTAGATATGTTTAATCATCGTCGACATTGGGCAGATTCCTTTCAATTAAAGAAGAAATGCTTTTCAAAACGGAAGAAGAGTTTGTTTTGTCGATGTTTAAGTATTCTAAATTTTCTTTGGGAGCCAAAATAGAAAGTTGGGAAAGGAGACGATACAAATTTACTTTTTGAGTTTCGCTAAAATGGATGTTTCGCAAATCATTGGGCAAAGACAGCTTTACCTGGTGCTCACTTTCCTGTTTGGCAAAGTTGGTAAGTTGTTCGATGATATCTTTTAAGGCCTCGAGTTTAAGGCCTATTACGTAACCCAGGCTACCTTTCTTTAAAACACCAACAGGATTGTCTTGATTGTCGGAGATAACTTTTACGACATGTACATAGTCCTTCAGGCTGAATCTGCTTGAAGCAAGGCAAAATCCTATTGCCTCCATATCAACACAAAACGTTTCTGGGTAGTGTTTGCAGACTTTAGTTACGGACATTAATTCGGGAGTTTCGTGGTCGCCGCGAAATACTGAGGTAGGGAAAAACGGAGGATGATCTATTGCATCAATTTTCGCTGGTATAACGAGGGTACCTACCGAAAGAAATTTATGGCCCGCAGTACCGATGTTTAACCAGAAGAGTAGATTTCGATCGCTAAACAGATTAGCGGCATAGCCAACAGCTGTACAAGCTGCAGTAAATCCAACCCCGCTAACCACTAAAATGGTAGTGGGATTTTCATAGGTGTCTAGGCGAGTGTTAGGTCGTTTCACTAAGCCCAATGCCTCGATCAGAGGTTTAGCCTCTTCCCATAGCGCAAGAATCAGTATTACACCAAATGTATTTGCCATAGGAGTTTGTCCATCTTATTTACTTCCGTATATTTACGTCGTTTCAGGGCGCCACCTCGATAAATTACTATCTTTTTGAGGGCTTCTTCCTTTGCCGCTTTAAGTTTCTTCTGACCCAATCGTTTCTCTCTTATGACTTTCATTAGCGACTTGATTCTGAATCGGTCAAGGTTTTGCACAGACTGTGATAGTTGATCGCTGTGGCCTCCACGTTTTATTAGTAACGGGAGATCTACAAAACCGACTTTCTCAAATGAAGTTATCCGAAGCCATAAATCGTAGTCTTCGCAAGCTGGAAATTCTTCATTGAATAGGCCAACCTCAGCTAGAAGATCCTTCCGTATTATCACCCCAGAAGGAGAAATAACACAACGGGCTAGCGAATCGTAAAAAATATCACCCCCTGATTTCCGATGATAACGTTTTTGATTAACCAAGCGCCCATTTTTGCGCCATTCTTCGTTGCAGTGAACTATACGGCAGTTCGGGTTTTCTTTGAAAAATTGCATCTGTTTTTCTAATTTTTCAGCATACCAAATATCGTCAGAGTCTAAGAAGGCGATAAACTTCCCGCTAGCAATACTGATTCCTATGTTTCTGGCTGAACTTACACCTTTATGAACAGTTTTTACATAGCGAGCGAAAGTAAAATGGTTTTGTACAAGTTGTTTTGTTCGATCAGTTGAACCATCGTCTACCACGATTGTTTCCACTGGTTTAAATTTTTGTTTCGCGATTGAATCTAATGCTTCAACAATAAAAGATTCTCTATTGTAAGTCGGAACGATTACGCTAACTTGAAACATTTCATCAGACCGCGATATTTTACGACTGTGAAGGGTTCGGGTTAAAACCGTAGAGCTTCGGGACGTCTATCCGGGAAACCCTTTTCACAGCTAGAGTGTAACCCCACCAAGTGATGTTTGTTACGTGGTCTATATTTTCGTCAATCCAATCAGCTACGAGGTAGATATCTCGATCGTCTAGTAAGCCGATCCCTAAAAGGCTCTTAAACAATACGTTGCCTTCGTCATCAAGAACCATGTGATGAGGGCGTGGTGTTGACATGCCAGTTTGGGCAACCAGCCGACCATCTGAATCGAGTCGAAAAATTAGAGGAGTATATTCTAGATCTACAAAGGCCTTTTGAGGCCCGTTCTGCACATACCATTCTCCTGAATTGTCTTTACGATAATTGTTGTGCAGAAACAAAATCATCCTCTCATGGCTGACGATTTGATTATCTATTGACCAATTTCCTCTACGATCTAAATATAACCATCCGTAAAGATTCGGAACGTTCGGCCATGTTCTTTTTGAGTCTTGTAATGTTTCCTCTTTAGATTGGTTACGAGATAAGCGTTTATCCATTTTTTAAAATAATCGATTGTTTTTGATGATAGTATTTATGGCGTAAGTCAGGTGATAAAGTTCTTCTTCTGATATTACATAAGGAGGCATGATATATATCAAGTCTTTGAAGGGCCTTATCCAAACACCGTTCTTTATAAATTCTGGCACAACTAGATCAATATTCACATGATTTTTCAGCTGTACGACACCTATGGCTCCAAGAACTCGAACATCCTCAACGACAGGGTGATCTTTCAAATCGAGAAGAGCACCGCGCAAGTTACCTTCAATTTTGTTGATTTTATTTTGCCAGTCAGACTCTTTTAGTATTTCAATACTTTGTAATGCGCATGCGCAAGCTAATGGGTTGGCCATGAACGTGGGGCCATGCATAAAAGCTTTGGGTTCATTCGAGCTTATCGTCCTAGCAATTTCGTAGTTAGTGAGCGTAGCCGCCAGTGTCATGTAGCCACCGGTCAAAGCCTTTCCTAAGCACAAGATATCTGGAGTTACCCTTGCGTGCTCGGATGCGAAAAGTTTTCCGGTTCTCCCGAAACCTGTAGCGATTTCATCAGCGATTAGCAAGATATTATATTTTCCACATAGTTCTTTTGCAGAGCTTAGGTAATTAGGATGATAAAACCACATCCCGCCAGCACCTTGCACAACCGGTTCCAGGATCACAGCAGCTACTTCAGATTGATGACGTTCTATAGTCTGAGTGAATTCATCCATATCGATCGATTCCCAGTGCTCATCAAACGCGATGCTAGGTTTTTTTACAAATATCTGTTGTGGTAGATAATTAGAGAACAACGAATGCATACCTGTTTCGGGATCGCAGACTGACATTGCTCCTAAAGTATCACCATGGTACCCGCCCCGTAGAGTCAAAAGCTTTTTTCGTTTCTTCTGTCCGTGAGCTGCTTGGTATTGCAGAGCCATCTTTATGGCTACTTCTATCGCGACAGAGCCAGAGTCGCTGAAGAACACATGTTCTAAGCCAGACGGAGTAATGTCTATCAAGGTTTTTGCCAGCTTTATGGCCGGACGATGGGTCAGTCCTCCAAACATAACATGTGCAAAGTCTTCCATCTGATCTTTGATTGCTTTGTTTATTTCGGCGCGGTTATATCCGTGGATAACCGCCCACCAAGAGGACATGCCATCGATTAAGACTCTTCCATCAGCGAGTCGAATTTTACAGCCGAGTGCTTTGTCTACGAGATACGGTACGGGCGGCTCGATAGCTCTGGTGTAGGGATGCCAAACATGCTCTCTATCATATTGAAGCCAATCTAATTCCAATTATAAAATCTCCGTCAGTGATGCTGAGTTCGTAGTCTGAAAAGAAGTAGGATTTATTATATTTGTACTATCGGAAACTTCCAAAACAATTCGCTTTAGGGGGTAAAAACAATTAATAATAGGCTACAGTGTAATACAACCGATAATTTGGAGAACGAAATGCATGGCTTGATGATGGAAGCGCCGTTGCTCATTAAAAATATTGCTCAGCACGCGGAAACGCAACACTTCGGCAGGGAGATAGTTTCGATTACTTTGGACGAAGGTCATCACAAATACACGGTTGGTGAATGCTTACGTCGTGCACGCCGGGTCAGCAACTCTCTAAAATCATTGAAGGTTTCTGAGACCGCTACGATAGGAACGTTGGCATGGAATGATTATAGACACCTTGAATTATACTATGGTGTGTCGTGCTCCGGAAAGGTGCTACACACGATAAATCCCAGATTATTCGAAGAACAATTAATCTACATAATCAATCACGCTGAAGACGAGGTTTTATTTTTTGATCCAGCATTTGCGTCGTTGATTGAACGCATTGCCCCGGAATGTGCGATGGTCAAGATGTATGTAGAACTGACGGGAACGAGCTCACCTTCTCAAATCAAGGTCGATAACTTGTTAACCTACGAAGCCCTTCTTTCAGACAATTCCGATGAATATAATTGGCCGGATTTGCATGAAAACACCGCGAGCAGTCTCTGTTATACGTCTGGTACGACCGGTAATCCGAAAGGTGTGCTTTACAGTCACCGTAGCACTGTACTGCACTCCTACGCTGTAAGTTTGCCGGACAGTGCCAGTTTGTCTGCTCTAGACTCTATTCTAGCTGTAGTGCCCATGTTTCATGTTAATGCCTGGGGCTATCCTTACGCGGGCTTGATGGTCGGAGCCAAATTAGTATTCCCAGGACCCAAATTAGGAGATCCAGAAACTCTAGTAAATTTGATAAATAATGAAGGAGTGACAATAGCAGGGGGTGTGCCTACGGTTTGGACAGGCTTATTAAATTACTTGAGAGAAAGTGGTCGTTCGTTGGGCAAAATGGATCGAACCATAATTGGTGGTTCGGCGGCCCCTTTGAGTATGATAGAGGAATTTCGGGACAATCATAATGTGAGGGTTTTGCACGGTTGGGGAATGACCGAGATGAGTCCCATTGGAGTCATTAATCAGCCTATCGAGGCGACTCAAAACTTACGAGGGGATGAATTACGTAAACAGTTGGTTAAGCAGGGACGCCCAATTCCCGGTATTGAAGTGAAGATTGTAGATGATGATGGACGTTCTCTGCCTTGGGATGGGTCTGCCTATGGTGCGTTAAAGACTAGAGGACCCTGGGTTTGCAGCAGTTACTATAAATTCGATGTTGCAGGGGGTTCGACTCATTCCGAAGATGGTTGGTTCGATACGGGTGATGTTGCGACAATTGATAGACAAGGCTACGTAAAGATCACGGACAGAACCAAGGACGTAATCAAGTCCGGCGGAGAGTGGATCAGCTCTATCGATTTGGAAAATATAGCAATGTCCCACCCGGAAATTAACGAATGCGCGGTCATAGGTATGTATCACCCAAAGTGGGAAGAACGACCTTTGCTGGTTGTCGTATCGGCGAATCCAAATGAAGAGTTAAAAATTTCCGTCCTTCGATGGTTTGAGGGTAAGGTCGCTAAGTGGTGGATACCGGAAGATTTGGTTTTCGTTTCTGAATTACCCTTCACTGCAACTGGAAAGGTAAGTAAACTATCTCTTCGGAAAAATATGGATGATTACAAATTCCCGGGAACGTAGGGGAATCCGTTGGCAGGTGTTTAGTGAACTAGGAGAACACGCGATTAAGGCTGAAAAATTT
>CAZXQY010000014.1:0-38426 GCA_964642505.1 uncultured Gammaproteobacteria bacterium
AAAGTGGCGGAATTGGTAGACGCGCTGGCTTTAGGTGCCAGTGGGGTAACCCGTGAGAGTTCGAGTCTCTCCTTTCGCACCACTTTAAAGTACAGGAAAAAGTATATTCGAATGGTAGGACTATTTTGGCAAAGTGTTTTTAACCCGTTCGGGAATCAGTAAGATGATTAATGAAATGAATATAAATGTTGAAAAGCCATCGGAATTAGAAAGATGTTTAAAAGTCAGCCTTCCGGAAGAAGTGTTAGAAGACAAAATAGCATCAAGATTGTCAGATTTGCAGAAAACGGTGCGGGTAGATGGGTTTCGGAAAGGAAAGATACCCCAACACATAGTGCGGCAGAGATTTGGTCAACAGGTACGCAGTGAAGTTGTAGGCGAATTAGTTCAAAGCAGTTTTGGAGAAGCCGTGCAGAAAGAAGCATTGCGCCCGGCAGGCCAACCTGTCATAGACGAATTAAGTAGTAAAGCAGGCGATGGGCTAAGCTACACGGCCAAGTTTGAAGTTTTCCCGGAAGTCTCTCTCAAACCAATGGATAACCTTACGATAGAAAAAAAGAAATGCACTTTGAAATCTGATGATGTGGATAAGGTTATTCAAAAACTACGAGACCAACATCGAGACTGGATTGAGAAAAAAGGAAAGGCGGAGGAGGGAGATAAACTACATATCGCCTACCGAGGATCCGTAGATGGTGAGGAGTTTGAAGGAGGTATCGGAGAGGACGAGAATCTAGTCTTGGGTAACCATTCAATGATAGGAGGGTTTGAAGAAGGCCTGATAGGAGGTTCTGCGGGAGAGAGCAGAACCTTAGATCTTCGGTTTCCTAAAGACTATAGAAAGGACGAGCTATCGGATAAGCCGGTTAAGTTTGAAGTTGAGATACGCTCCGTAATGAGGTCTGAGTTACCTGCATTAGATGAATCTTTTATGAAGAAGTTTGGAGCTGAGAACGGGAATAAAGAAGAGTTTTCGGAAAATATCAAGAAAAGGCTTGAAAATGAGGTTGAGGCAGCTATAGAGAGGGATCTCAACCAAGATGTTATGAGTGCTTTATTAGATTTAAATCGATTCGATGTGCCGAAATCTTTAACGACACAAGAAATCGATCGGTCTAGAGAACAAGTGATGCGAAGCTGGTTTATGCGCGGCAAGAATCCTAAGGAAGCGGCAGAAGAGTTTGATAAGGAACTAGAAGTGGAAGCGGCAAAAAGAGTTAGAAGTGGACTGATAATGGCCGAGATAGTGAAAGAAGGGGATCTGAAAGCTGAGCCCGAAAGAATTCAACAGGCTATAGACGAGATTGCGGCAGGTTACGAGGATTCTGCTGCGGTTTCTAAGTGGTACAACGAAAATAAGCAACAAAAGCAAATGATTGAGTCTCAATGTTTAGAGAAAGAAGTACTGAAATGGGTATTGGAGAAAGTGAAAGTGACAGAAAAAGCTGTATCATTTGACGATTTAATGGATCCGATGCAGACTACAGCAACGTAAAAGGTACGAATACACACTGCATCTGGGAGAAATAAGCAAGTATGAATTACGGTATTAGACCTTCCGACGATCTGAGCACTAAAGCTCTAAATTTGGTGCCTATGGTAGTGGAGCAATCTGCTCGAGGTGAGAGGGCTTACGATATTTACTCCCGTCTTTTGAAAGAAAGGGTAATATTTTTAGTCGGACCGATTGACGATCACATAGCTAACGTAATAGTGGCTCAATTTCTTTTTCTGGAATCTGAGAATCCCGATAAAGATGTCTATCTTTATATAAATTCTCCGGGTGGGGCGGTGTCCGCAGGACTCGCGATATACGATACTATGCAATTTATAAAACCTGATGTGAGCACCATGTGCGTTGGGCAGGCTGCGAGTATGGGTGCTTTACTGTTGGCTGGTGGCGCAGAGAAGAAACGACATTGCCTTCCACACTCTAGGGTAATGATTCATCAACCCCTAGGTGGGTTCCAGGGGCAGGCTTCTGACATAGACATCCATGCGAAGGAAATACTAAAAGCCAGAGATAAACTAAATAAAATACTTTCCGATCATACTGGGAAATCGTTAAAATCAATAGAAAAAGATACCGACAGAGACCGATTTATGAGTGCTGATGAGGCTGCAAAGTATGGGATCGTGGATTCGGTGCTCGAACGGCGAGATACATCTAAGGACATAAAGTAAAGTTTGAAATCGCAACTAGTTTTTAAAGAAGGATTGAAAAGAACCTATGAGTGATAATAATTCTACTGGTGATGATGAAAGGTTACTCCACTGTTCCTTTTGCGGGAAAAGTCAACATGAAGTTCGGAAGCTGATTGCAGGACCTTCTGTTTTTATCTGCGACGAATGTGTGGAGCTATGTAACGACATAATCCGAGAAGAGATTCAAGAGAAAAGTTCGGGTGAATCGGCTAGTAGACTTCCTATTCCGACGGAAATAAATGACAACCTTAATGATTATGTGATAGGCCAGGCGAAAGCCAAGAAGATTTTATCGGTCGCTGTATATAATCATTACAAGCGACTTGATAGCCGACTAAATAAGGGCGATATTGAGCTGGCCAAGAGCAATGTTCTATTAATAGGCCCAACGGGTAGCGGTAAAACACTTTTAGCAGAGACTCTGGCCCGTTTGTTGAATGTGCCTTTTACGATCGCTGATGCTACGACCTTAACCGAGGCGGGTTACGTTGGTGAAGATGTAGAGAATATTATTCAGAAGCTTTTGCAAAAATGTGATTATGACGTGGACAAGGCGCAAAATGGAATAGTTTATATTGATGAGATCGATAAAATTTCTAGAAAATCTGATAATCCGTCTATTACTCGAGACGTTTCAGGCGAGGGTGTGCAGCAGGCCTTGTTGAAGCTCATCGAAGGGACTGTTGCATCGGTGCCTCCTCAAGGCGGGCGTAAGCATCCTCAGCAGGAGTTTCTCCAGGTTGATACTAGCAACATCCTTTTTATTTGCGGAGGCGCTTTTGCGGGTCTCGATAAGATAATAAGGGACCGCTCTGAAAAGGGAGGTATAGGGTTCTCGGCTGAGGTGAAGTCAAAGGATGAGAAGAAAAGTTCTGCGGAAGTGTTACACCAGGTGGAGCCAGAAGATCTAATAAAATACGGTCTGATACCAGAATTTGTTGGACGACTGCCAGTTCTCGCAGTCTTGGATGAGCTAGACGAAAGCCAATTAGTGCAGATTCTTCTGGAACCTAAAAATGCTTTAACCAAACAGTATTCTAAGCTATTTGAGATGGAGTCTTGTGAGCTCGAATTTAGAGATGAGGCATTGTCTGCCATTGCGCAGAAAGCGGTTGAACGTAAGACTGGCGCTCGCGGATTGAGATCTATTCTCGAAGAGTGTCTTCTTGATACGATGTACGAGCTGCCGTCCCTGAGTGATACCTCTAAAGTCGTGGTCGACGAGACGTCTGTTTCTGGTGAATCGAAGCCTCTTGTGATATATGAAAATTCCGCGAAAGCTGCTTTTGATTAAAAAACCAATTGTGTCTTAAGTCGAATCAAGTGTGTTTAAACCGACTTAATCTAGCGAGACTTGCATTGTTGGAATCAGCCCACACCATAACGAGTACGGAGAAGAGATTGAATTTACAGGAGCTTTTAGCAGAGGACGGCATAATTGTGTAGGAGCATCAAATGACCGAACCGTTACGAGAATTTCCGGTCTTACCGCTTAGAGACGTCGTGGTATACCCACATATGGTAATCCCCCTATTTGTGGGACGGGAAAAATCCATTAATGCGCTAGAAATGGCGATGGATTCAGGCAAGCAGATTTTGTTGGTTGCACAAAAAAGTGCGGCGGAGAACGATCCAACTATCGACGACATCTATCAGGTCGGTACCATATCCAACGTTTTGCAGTTACTGAAGCTGCCAGATGGAACTATAAAAGTACTGGTCGAGGGAAGTTACAGGGCAACCGTGAAAAGCTTCCGTGAGCAAGATGAACTTTACTTAGCAGAAGTAGAAAGATTGGATACCGAATTAGTTTCTGACCAGGAAGCGGAAGCACTTGTTCGCTCTCTAATGACTCAGTTTGACCAGTATGTCAAGTTAAACAAAAAAGTTCCTCCAGAAATTCTCGCTTCACTTTCAGGTATAGATGACCCGTCCAGATTGGCTGATACCATCGCTGCCCATATCGCGATTAAGTTGGAGGATAAGCAGAAGGTGTTGGATTCCTTGGAGATAAGGGGCCGACTTGAGTTACTGATAGGTGCGATGGAATCTGAAATAGATTTGTTGGAAGTGGAAAAGAGTCTTCGCAATCGAGTCAAAACTCAAATGGAAAAGAGTCAGAGAGAGTATTACCTGAATGAACAGATGAAGGCGATTCAGACAGAACTTGGTGATGGAGAAGACGTTGGCAACGAATTTGAAGAGCTGGCACTTAAAATAGACGAGTCCGGGATGCCAAAGGACGCAAAAGAAAAAATAGAGAATGAGTTGAAGAAGTTGCGTATGATGTCGCCGATGTCGGCAGAGGCTACTGTGGTACGCAACTATATAGATTGGGTCTTGTCTGTGCCATGGAAAAAACGGTCTCGAATATCTAAAGATATCGATCGGGCAGAACAAATTCTTGAAGCTGATCATTACGGCTTGGAAAAAGTTAAAGAAAGGATATTAGAATATCTAGCTGTTCAACAAAGAGTAAAAAAAATAAAAGGCCCGATATTGTGTTTGGTCGGTCCTCCAGGTGTAGGCAAGACTTCACTAGGGCGTTCCTTAGCGAAAGCAACCAATAGGAAATTTGTGAGGATGTCCCTGGGAGGAATTCGTGACGAGGCCGAAATTAGAGGCCACAGACGGACCTATGTGGGCTCTCTACCGGGGAAGATCATTCAAAATATGGCGAAAGCTGGTACTAAAAACCCTCTAATTTTACTTGATGAAGTGGATAAGATGGCGATGGATTTCCGAGGAGACCCGGCTTCCGCTCTTTTAGAGGTTTTGGATCCTGAACAAAATGGTACTTTCAACGATCATTATCTTGAGGTGGATTTTGATTTGTCAGAGGCTATGTTCGTGACAACCGCTAACACTTTGGATATACCAGGCCCTTTGAAAGATCGGATGGAGGTTATTCGAATATCTGGATACACAGAACAAGAAAAGTCTCATATCGCCAACAAATTTCTGATTCCGAAGCAACTATCCAACGCTGGATTGAAATCTTCAGAGATAAAAATCGCTGGTAGTGCCATATTAGACATTATTAGGTACTACACCCGAGAGGCCGGGGTGAGAGGACTAGAAAGGGAAATCGCTTCGGTGTGTAGGAAAGTAGTCAGGGCTCTAACCCAAAAACCCACTAAAACGCCTGTCCAGGTCACTTCTAAGTCGATGGAAAAATATTTGGGCGTGAAGAAATTTCGCTATGGGCTTGCCGGTGATGAGGACAGAGTGGGTCAAGTTACAGGGTTAGCTTGGACGCAGACGGGGGGTGATCTGTTGACTATAGAGGCGGTCGTGTTGCCTGGTAAAGGGAAGGAGATATGCACTGGTAGCCTTGGGGATGTAATGCAGGAGTCGATAAAGGCTGCAATGACAGTAATTCGAAGTCGTAGTGTTTCTCTCGGTATAAAACGAAACTTCTATAACCAAAAAGATTTTCATTTTCACGTCCCTGAAGGAGCTACTCCTAAAGATGGGCCTAGCGCTGGGATTGGGATGTGTTTAGCGATGATTTCGGCTCTCAGCGGAATTTGCGTAAAGAGGACTGTCGCAATGACCGGTGAAATCACTTTGCGGGGAGAAGTTTTGCCGATAGGTGGTCTGAAGGAAAAGTTACTGGCTGCCCAAAGGGGTGGAATAACGCGTGTCCTCATTCCGTCGGAAAACGAGCGGGATCTTAAAGAAGTCCCTAACCCTATAAAGCAAGGATTAGAAATCATCCCGGTCAGATGGATAGATGAAGTGTTCCCACTGACTTTAGAATCGATGCCAGAGCCTTTAGGCCCTGAAGTTGATGAAAATGTGGATGTCGTTGGCGATAAGGTGGAGGATGAGGGCGATTTGTTGCGTCATCATTAGAGTTTTTTTTTCCGATAATATAGAATCCCCATAGACGTAAATTTGTGAGTCTAAAGGCCTATGAGGCAACTTCGGGGAAAAACCTAGTACAATGTATCGCCGGACGGAAATGGGTGCTTAGCTCAGCTGGGAGAGCGTCGCCCTTACAAGGCGAAGGTCGGGGGTTCGATCCCCTCAGCACCCACCAAGTAAGAGCCGGAGTGGTAGTTCAGCTGGTTAGAATACCGGCCTGTCACGCCGGGGGTCGCGGGTTCGAGTCCCGTCCACTCCGCCATCAACATATTTCGAATTGATTCGGCCACTATTTTGGGAAGCTAAATTTAATGTTGCAGGCAATCAGAGACAGGTCCCAAGGATTAATAGTAGGCTTCATAGTCTTTCTTATCTCTCTAACCTTTGCTTTGGTTGGGGTTCAGGGTTACTTAACCGGTGGATCGGATGTTGTGATAGCCGAAGTAGAAGGAGAAGAGGTTCTCCTATCTGAGTTTCAAAATAGAATCCAAAAGCTGAAGAGGCGAACGGAAGAGCTAACTGGCGAACAAGTCGACGTAGATTTTTGGACTACCCCAGAGGTAAAAAAAAGAACTCTCGATCAACTTATTGACGAGAAAATTCTGGATATAATTCTGCGGGAGCGCCGCGTTACGATATCTGACGATCATCTTGTTGCCCAAGTACAAGAAATAGAAGCTTTTAAGGAAAATGGCTCGTTTTCGAGAGAGTTATATGAGCGAATGGTGAAATTGAATGGCATGTCTGTGAGTTCATTTGAAAGGGGGATGCGACAAGATTTAATAAGGTCCCGCTTGAGGGCCGGACTATTGGGTTCAGAGTTCGTTACAGATGAAGAGTCTTTATTTATGTATCGGCTACAAAAGCAAACTCGAGATATTGGATATGCCATAATTCGAAAAAACCAATTTTCTGAAGGCGTAGAGCTGGAAAAGCAAGACGTGCTTGCACACTATAAAAAGAATAAGGAATTTTTCCGAATTCCGGAAAGAGTGTCCTTGCAATATATTGATCTTTCGCCTGCTCAATTGGTTGGTCAAATTGAAGAGCCTGATCGAGAAACGTTAAAATCGTTTTATAAAAATCGGGTAGATTCTTATAGAGTGCCAGAAAAAAGGAAGGTCGAACATATTCTCTTGTCCGATTCTGAATCTTTAGAGAGTTTTAGGCGAGGGGAAGTCGTGCAGTCAATATTGAATAGACTTCGGGCTGGGCAGTCCGCTGAAACTATTCTTTCTGAATCCCCTACGGATTATGTTTTAGAAGGTGGAACCACGGACTTTTTTGAAAAAGGTATGATGACCCCCCAATTTGAGGAGGTCGTGTTCGCTATGGAATTAGATGAGGTGTCAGCACCGTTCACGAGCCAATTTGGTGTGCATATTGCCAAACTTGTCGGAATTCAAGCAGATTATACGCCCGACCTTGGAGCTATTTATGAGGAGGTCGCCGATTCCTTTAAAGAATCAGAGGCCGATGACTTGTTTCTGGAGGTCGCAGATCAGATGTCAGAAATTTCTTATGAGGACCCAACCAATTTAGATACTACGGCAAACAGTCTAGGTTTGGAATTAAAGGAGATAGGACCCCTGGACAGGCCGGAGCTCGTTGAAAATTTCGGAGTAGGTTTTGCTAACAAAGTGTTTGAGCCGGATGTTTTGATTGAAGGCTTAAATTCAGAGTTAGTAGAATTGCCGGATGGTCGTTTAATCGTAGCTAGGGTTAAGTTACACATGCCTTCTGAGATACCGCCCTTTGAAAAAATAATGCCAGTGGTTGAGAGTAGTTGGCGTTCTGGAAAAGAGCGAGAATTGGCGAAAATGCTAGGAGAAGAGTTGTTGGAAGGTATGCGTAATGGTCTAAGCGTCGATCAACTAGCGGGCAACAGCGATCTCAATTGGGAGGTCCTGCAAGGGGTAAATATTACTAATACCAGCATTGAGCCAGAGATATTGAAAAAATCTTTTGAGGCAAATGTTCCGAATAATAATCCTGTTTACTTCGGTCAAGAGCTCCCAGATGGGGATTATGCCGTAGTACGTATAGCCAACGTTTCGATTCCCTCAGCAGATACTATCACGTTAGGGGAAGCGGCCTTGGCGGAAGAAGAAATTTTGAGGGCCCAAGCGGCGGCGGCGTGGGACGATTTTTCCAGGTCCCAACGCCAAAGGTTCAATATAGAAATTTTTGAAGATCGCCTTTAATAGCTTCTGAAGATAATCGTTCTATTTTTCAAACTTAGGCCAGAAGTGTCCTATAATTGAGGCGCCTACGCTGTCTCCCCAAACGTTTGTGGTAGTCCGAAAGCGATCTAGGAACCAGTCGACAGCCAGCAAAAGACCGATGCCTTCCAGGGGAAGATTAACGGCAGTCAAAACAAGCACCATGGTGACTAATCCTGCTTGGGGTATTCCAGCGGCCCCAATAGCTGCCAAAGTTGCAGTGACAAATATTATTAACTGCTCGACAGCAGACATTTCTATTCCATAAGCTTGAGCGATGAACATGACCGCGACGGCCTCATAAAGGGCTGTGCCGTCCATGTTTATTGTCGCACCTAGGGGCAGGACGAATTTCACTGATCTATCGTCGACACCCGAGTTTCTTAGGCAATCCATAGTGACTGGAAGCGTTGCCGAAGAGCTCGCGGTACCGAAGGCCGTTAGTAACGCTCTCGATAGGGAGAAAAAGCGCTGTAGGCCTCCTCCGACTAACAGTGTGAGCAGACCCAATAAAAACATGAAATGCAGGAAAAGGCCGAAGAGCACCGCCAAGACATATTTTCCTGTTGCCACTATTTCTAACCAGAAAGCCTCTCCGCCACCGGCTGCCCCCAGCCTTGAACTAATGAGACTGAAAATTCCGAGTGGCGCGAAAATCATTAACCAAGACACAATTTTCATCATTGTTTCATTCAAACCTTCGAAAAAGTCGACAATTGGCTTCGCTTTCGTACCTATTGTGCTCAAGGCAGCTGCGAATAAAAGGGAGAAAACGATGATGGGTAGTAATTTCGTTTGGGCGGCAGCTTCGACGAGGTTAGGGGCTATCATGGACAGGGGAATATCCGTCAAATTTGGAGACGTTTCGGCTATCGTCGTTAATTGCTCCGTACTTACCGTTGCAGAGATACCCGCTCCCGGTTTGAGGATGTTCACTATCACTAGTCCGATAATGACAGCGATTGCGGTTGTAGAAACGTAATAAAGTATAGTGAATCCGCCAATAGGTCCAAGTTTCCTAATATCTCCCAGTGAGGACACTCCGCAAATGACTGCGGACAGGACTAGTGGAATGATTGTCATTTTTAGGCTGTTCAAAAATAACGTGCCGATCCATTCTACTTTCAACATAGTTGGTCCCAGCCATGTGCCGAACAGAAGGCCTAGTATGACACCTAGTAAAATTCCCCAAATTAAATTCGTAGTTTTTTTATCTGTCATTTATATTTTGTCTACTTTTATTATTCTGTCATGCCGGTAATATTGTAGCCACAATCGACGTACGTGATTTCGCCGGTTACTCCCGACGCCAAGTCCGAGCATAGAAAGGCGGCCACGTTACCAACTTCATCTGTCGTGACATTTCTTCTGAGAGGTGAGGTTCGTTCTACGTACTCCAAAAATCGTCTGAGATCTTTTACACCGGAAGCCGCAAGTGTGCGTATAGGGCCAGCTGAGATAGCGTTTACCCGTATACTTTCCGGTCCGAGTTGATTAGCTATATACCTGACGTTTGCCTCGAGACTTGCTTTAGCGGGACCCATAACGTTATAGCTCGGCATGGCCTTCACGGCACCGATATAAGAAAGCGTTAGCATGGAACTATTTTCCCTCATGTAACGTCTTCCTGTTTTAGCCAAGGCAGCGAAACTGTAGGAGCTAGTCTCGTGCGCGACCCGGAAGCCTTCTCTATCCAAATTGTCTAGATACCCTCCTTGTAATAGCTCTCTGGGAGCGAACGCTAGGGAGTGGACCATAATATCGAAATCAGTCCACTCTTCTTTTATTTTACTAAATGTTGCTTCTATTTCATGGTCAAAATCCACATCACATTTGATAGTAAAATTCGCAGAGAGCTCATCTGCAAAACCTTCAACACGTTCTTTGAACCTATCGGTTTGGTAGGTTAACGCAACTTCGGCTCCCTCCCTTTTCATGGCCTTAGCGACTCCCCACGCAATAGATTTTTTGCTTGCAACTCCTAGAATGAGTGCTTTTTTGTCTTTCAATATTCCCATTTTTAATTCCGGTCGACTATATATATTGTTTGATTTTGAGGTATTAGTTTCACGGTTAAGTGTAACCTTTTCAAGTAAAGTTTATAATCAGTCTTGATTATATAGCTTGAATTGGGATTTCTAATTGAGACGAATCAACCTTTTATTGTTTTTATTACTCGTAGCGCTTATTGCAGTGATGAGTATCGGATGTTCCCGACCTTGGAACGACCCTTATTCCAACGAAAAAAGTAAGGGAATAATATTTCGTTCTTCTTTTTCCGAACGTCCAAAGCACCTTGATCCGGTTTCTAGCTATAGTGAAAATGAAGCGCGTTTTAACGCGCAAATTTATGAGCCCGTTGTTCAATATCATTATACAAAAAGGCCTTATCAACTAGTGCCTCTTACTGGGGTAACACTACCAAATGCCACCTATTTTGATGCACAGGGAGAGGAACTAGATCAAAATGCAGATCCTAGTGAGGTTTCTTATACAATTTATAAAATAGAGATAAAGCCTAAAATATATTATCAACCTCATCCTTCGTTCGCCAGGGACTCTACCGGTAATTATCTTTATCGGAATCTTAAAGAAAAAGATTTGGCCGACAAGAACACTATTTCTGATTTTTTTGAGACCAGTACTCGCGAATTAATAGCGAAGGATTATGTCTATCAAATAAAGCGGCTGGTCCATCCTAAATTGCACTCTCCCATTGCGGGGCTGATGAGTAAATATATAGTAGGTTTGTCCGATTTGGCCCTTAAACTCAGAAATATGGATCATGATGGACGCCATATCGATCTAAGGAAACACCAATTCGAAGGGGCTATGGCTACCGATCGCTATAGGTTCGAAATTAAGGTTCGCGGTAAATATCCACAGTTTAAATATTGGCTCGCCATGTCTTTTTTTGCCCCGATTCCTTGGGAAGCAGAAGACTTTTATTCTCAGGAAGGAATGCGAGAGAAAAATTTGAATTTGGATTGGTATCCGGTCGGTACCGGACCTTTTATGATGGCGGAAAATAATCCTAATCGTCGGATGGTTTTAGAACGTAATCCTAATTTTAGAATTGAGTATCATCCTGAAGACTATGATCTGAAATTGGGAAAACGGGAATTGCCTTTGATCGATCAGGCATATTTTAGTTTGGAAAAAGAGGCGATTCCAGAATGGACTAAATTCCTGCAGGGCTATTATGATACTTCAGGAGTTTTATCCGATAGTTTCGACCAGGTTATAAAGTTTAATAGTCGTGGAAATTCTCAGTTGGCTCCAAAGATGATAGAGAAAGGTATCCGCTTGGAAAAGGCTATCAAACCCTCTAGCTCATATATGGGATTCAATATGACTGATCCGATCGTAGGAGGCTACTCGAAAAGAGCCAAATTATTACGAAGGGCAATTTCTATAGCTGTTGATTACGAAGAGCTGTTATCGATTTTCGCGAATGGTCGAGGTCAAGCTGCACAAGGACCTATTCCCCCCGGTATATTCGGCTATTTATCAGGACCGGAAGGCATGAACGAATGGGTGTATGACTGGATAGATGACGCCCCCCGACGAAAATCGATTGAAAGTGCAAGGCATCTTATGATCGCAGCTGGCTACCCTAGTGGTAGGGATGCAGAAAAAGGAGGACAGTTGACGCTCTATTACGACACGGTCGCAAGTGGACCTGGAAGCAAAGCTATATTGAATTGGTATCGCAAACAGTTTAAAAAACTCGGGATTCAGTTGGTTGTGCGTGCTACAGATTACAACAGATTCCAGGAGAAAATAAGGAAAGGAACGGCCCAAATATTCAGTTGGGGGTGGAATGCGGATTACCCCGATCCAGAGAACTTTTTGTTTTTATTGTACGGGCCTAATTCAAAAACCTTGACTCAGGGAGAGAATGCGGTGAATTACCAAAGCGGGGAATTCGATCGGTTATTTTCTCAAATGAGGGTTTCCTCTAACGGTCCAGCTAGACAAGAATTGATTAACCAAATGGTTGCTATTTTGAGAGAGGACGCCCCTTGGTTGTGGGGATTTCATCCAACCACATTTGTGTTGTCTCATGAGTGGGTGAGTGATGCCAAACCAAATTTGATGGCCAGGAATACGTTAAAATATCGAAATATAGATGTGTTAAAACGGGCCGAATCCCGGTCGGAATGGAACCGACCGATTATTTGGCCACTAATTGTGCTGTTAGTTTTTTTGGCAATTTTCTGCGTTCCAGCAATCATCATTTATCGCCGCCGCCAGAAGGAGAGGATTGAATGCTGAAGTATATCTTTCGTCGAATACTTTATGCTATTCCTATATTGTTGACAGTCAATGTTATTACTTTTGTTTTATTTTTCGTGGTGAATTCGCCAGATGACATGGCACGATTGCATTTGGGACATAAGCATGTGACGCAGGAAGCAATAGATAAATGGAAAACCGACAGAGGATACGAAAAACCGCTATTGTGGGACAGTAAATCTAATGGGGTAGGCAAGGTTAGAGATACGATCTTTTATGATCATACAGTGAATTTGTTTTTGTTTGAGTTCGGTCAGTCAGATAGTGGTAGAGATATAGGCTTTGATATTTCCCAAAGGATGTGGCCTAGTTTGGCGATTGCCGTTCCCGTTCTAATTATCGGACTGATGGTTACTGTCACTTTCGCATTGATTATTTCTTTTTTTCGAGCGACCTATATCGATACTGTCGGCGTTATAGTGTGCGTCATCATGATGTCTGTTTCGGGTTTGTTCTACATAATAGGAGGACAATATTTAGCTGGAAAACTTTTAAGGCTAGTACCCATATCGGGTTATGAAGAAGGTTTAATTTCCATAAAATTTGTTATCTTGCCTGTAATTATCGGTGTTTTGTCAGGGATCGGAAACGGAACTCGCTGGTACAGGACGATTTTCCTCGAGGAAATTAACAAGGATTATGTGAGGACTGCTCGTGCTAAGGGTTTGTCCGATGCTGTAGTTATGTATGGGCATGTGTTGCGAAATGCTATGATCCCTATCTTGACAGGAGTAGTAGTGGTTTTGCCGTCTCTTTTCCTCGGAAGTTTAATAACGGAGGCATTTTTTGGCATCCCGGGGCTGGGAAGTTACACGATCGAAGCGATCCATTCGCAGGATTTTGCGATTGTTCGGTCGATGGTCTTCCTCGGTTCTGTTTTATATATTTTAGGGTTAATTCTAACGGATATATCATACACCGTCGTTGATCCTCGAGTGAGGTTGAGTTGATGGAGTTCGTTTTCTTGAAAACAGATATACTCTTTTTCTTAATTCTTACCGGATCATTTATCTATGGGATTTATGTTTTTCGAACGAAAAATCTCCGACAGTCTTGGAAAAAAGTATTTCGACGACCTCTGGCCGCTTCGGCCGGCATCGTCGTCATTTTTTATGTTTTTATAGCAACGGTAGATTCGGTCCATTTAAAATTCAATGATCCTGATTCGCCGCGTTCCGGAGAACTGGTCAGTTTTCTAGACTTGATGCTTTGGGAATTGAAGAACAATGTAGAAAAAACCTATTCTTCACCGTTAGCGTATCGCAGTTTTTCCAAGGAAACCTCCTATTTACAAAATGGACAAATGATCCGTGGCTTTCCTCGTCTTTTGTATGGTGGTGCGCATTTGGTGGACCCAGAAAATTTCCATCTAAGGGATGTTTGGATTTTGAGTTTTAAAGGGTTTTTAATTGGCGCAATGGTGTGGGCTATTTCAGTTGGACTAATTGCAGGGTATTTTCGATTCCATCAAGGGAGGTTTCTAAAGGGACGCCGAAACGCCAGCGAATCCGATGTGCCTTGGAAGTCTATGATTTTTACATTCGGAGTTCTTAGCGTCTTAGTCGGGCTCTTTTGTGCACTTTCACCTTATTACCATATACTGGGTACAGATAAGGTCGGTAATGATGTTCTTTATCAGGGTATAAAAAGTATCAGAACCGGAGTTCTGATTGGCACCTTGACTACGATTGTGATACTACCATTCGCTCTTTTCCTCGGAATTTGTGCCGGTTACTTTGGTGGCTGGGTTGATGACTTGGTGCAATTTTTGTATACCACACTATCTTCTATTCCAGGAGTTTTATTGATAGCTGCTTCTGCGTTAATGCTAGAAGTTTATATGGCACGTTATGCCGATTATTACTCTAATCTGGCGGCCCGGGCAGATATTCGATTGCTGGCACTCTGTATGATTCTTGGAGTTACTGCATGGACCGGTTTATGCCGCTATTTGAGGGCGGAAACACTTAAACTAAGGGAGATGGATTTCGTGAATGCCGCTCGGGCTTTCGGTACACCTACTAGCTCTATACTAGTGAAGCACATCACTCCCAATCTAATGCACATAGTAATGATAGCAATCGTTTTGGATTTTAGCGGACTTGTTCTGGCTGAAGCCGCTCTTACATATATTGACATTGGGGTGGATCAAAGCACTGAGTCCTGGGGCAATATGATAAACAGTGCTCGATTAGAATTGGCGAGAGAGCCGATTGTATGGTGGTCTTTAGCGACGGCTTTTTTTTTCATGTTAATTTTGGTTTTGGCGGCCAACATTTTTGCGGATGCCGTTAGAGATGCTTTCGACCCAAGGGTAAAGGACAGGTAGCTCTATTTTGGAACTGAAACTATGCCGGAGAACTATGTGCTTGAAATAAAGAATCTGTCACTTTCTTTCCTTGACAATCCAAATAAAAAGGTTGTTAACGATGTGAATTTTACTGTCAAATCTGGAGAAACAGTAGCTTTGGTCGGCGAATCGGGGAGCGGAAAATCGCTGA
The DNA here is from genome assembly GCA_964642505.1 of uncultured Gammaproteobacteria bacterium. Classification (GTDB taxonomy): domain Bacteria; phylum Pseudomonadota; class Gammaproteobacteria; genus TMED69. Next base: position 15,098 of record CAZXQY010000014.1, read on the forward strand.
CCGCTCTATCCATTTCACGTCTATTGCCTGGGGGTGTGCAAATTACTGACGGTTCCATTTCTTTAAAGGGGGATGATTTATTTCGGTTATCGAATTTTGAAATGGTTAAATTACGAGGCTCCGAGATTGGAATGATTTTTCAAGAGGCGCAAGCTTGCTTGAATCCAGTGATGACTGTTGGTCGACAAATTGCGGAAGCTGCCAGAGGGCGGGTGTCAGGTAAAGAGGGTGGTATCAAACAGATGGTTGCTTCGTTAATGACAGACGTCGGCATTAAAGAAGCGGAAGTCATGATGCATCGCTATCCGCACGAATTTTCTGGTGGCATGAAGCAACGGGTAATGATAGCGATTGCTCTTGCCCAAAGCCCTAGTCTATTGATTGCCGACGAACCGACTACTGCTCTTGACGTGACGGTACAGGCGCAAATATTGACCCTAATTAAAGATTTTCAGCAAAAGACCCGTATGTCCGTCCTATTCATAACCCATGATCTGGCGGTCGCGTATCAGATAGCAGATCGAGTTTTGGTGATGCGAGAAGGGGCGTTAGTCGAAAGTGGTAATGCAGACATTCTTCGTATAGGCCCGAAGCATGCCTATTCGAGGCGACTTCTGGAATCGTTGCCTAGTTGGGACAAAAGACAAGAAGAGGGTAGAGGATATCCGGAAGAGAATGACGAGAGAGTACTCGATGTCAAAAATCTCAAGGTCTGGTTCCCTATTAAAAAAGGATTATTTAAGAATACAGTTGGTTACGTTAAGGCGGTAGACGGGGTAGATCTAGAGCTGAAGAAAGGGAAAACTTTGGCGCTTGTCGGAGAATCAGGCTGTGGGAAGACCACTACCGGGAAAGCGATAATTCGGTTGATCGACGGCGCAACTGGAGATATTGTTTTTAAAGATATTGATCTCACGAATTGCGGTAGAGCAAAGTTGCAGTCTATAAGGCCAGAAATTCAAATAGTTTTTCAGGATCCCTATTCTTCGATGAATCCTAGAATGAGAGTTGGTGACATAATTAGAGAAGGGATGGAGGTTCAAAAGATAGGCGGTGATAAAAAAGAGAGAGATCAAAGAGTTTTTGAGCTTTTAAAATCTGTCGGACTAGACGAGGATCATTACTCTAGATTCCCGCATGAGTTTTCAGGCGGGCAGCGGCAAAGAATTTGTATAGCGAGAGCTTTAGCTGTTGATCCTGATGTCCTAATATGTGACGAACCTACAAGTTCTTTAGATGTTTCGATTCAGCATCAAGTGCTATCATTACTACTAAAGTTGCAGGAAGAACGCTCAATAAGTTATCTTTTTGTGACCCATGATATCGGTGTTGTGGCCTATATGGCTGATGATGTCGCTATTATGAAGGAGGGGAAAATAGTTGAAAGCGGCTCGGTAACCGAAGTCTTGAATAACCCCCAGAAAGAGTATACAAAACATTTATTAAGGTCAGTTCCGAAGATACCACCTGAGTCGGTCGGCAGATCCTCTCCTTTATCTGGTATTTAAGATTCAAGAGATTCGCTTGATTCTATCTTGGAAATTATTCAAAAAAGATCTAAAAGCCATTTGTATCGTGGGGCTACCACTTGTTTTCAACAATTTTTCCAGTTTTGGAGTAAACCTAGCAGATACTTTGATGGCTTCGGCTTTTGGTCCCAAACAACTAGCAGCAGTCGCTTTGGGTTCTGGGGTTTGGATTTCTCTGTTTTTACTAGGTCTGGGAACTCTAATGTCGATAGGGCCGAGTATCGCTCAACATTATGGTGCTGGGAGGTATGATGAGATAGGAATCGATACGAAGCAAGGATTTTGGTTGGCCTTAGGAGTGAGCGTTATTACTATCGTGATTATGCGTTCTTTCCATCCTGTCTATCTTTGGATAGGAATTGATCCAGAGGTTAGTGTTCTTGCGCAAGGTTACTTAGATGGGCTGAGCTGGGGAGTTTTGGGTGCCTTTTTATATCATACGTTAAAACAAATGAATGAAGGTGTTGGAAACACAGTCCCGATCATGATCGTGATGTTAGGTGTTTTGCCCATAAATATATTGATTAATTATTGTCTAATGTATGGGAAATTTACCTCAGAACCGATGGGAGCACCTGGGTGTGGACTTGGTAGCGGTTTAAGTTTTTGGTTGATGTATTTCTTATTGTACCAGTATGTCCGGACTTCAAAGAGATGCCGACGTTTTTTAAACTCGGTAAGACCTATTGCGCCTAATTGGATATCTTTAAAACGACTTATTGGATTGGGATTTCCAATTGGGCTATCGCTGTTCCTACAGTCCAGTTTATTTACGAGCGTCGCCTTGTTGATGGGTTCTTTAGGCACACAAGCTATCGCAGCTCATCAGATTGTTCTGAATTTTTCTGGTCTTATTTTTATGTTGCCCCTTGGTTTGGGTATGGCCTTGACGGTTTGTGTAGGCCAATCAGTTGGCCATGGCGATCTCGATTCGGCTAATAGGATAGGTTTAACGGGCATATTTGTTTGCTTGCTGATATCAATAATAACCGCGTTTCTCACCTGGACCTTTGCGGCAGAGATTGTTGGTTTTTATACGACTGATATAACAATAACAGTGCTAGCCACCCAATTGTTAAGGGTTGCTGCATTTTTACAAGTCGGCGACGCTGTGCAAACGGCCGCAGCTTTGGCTCTGAGAGGTCTTAAAGATACGCTTACCCCGATGATATTAAATGGTTTGAATTATTGGGGAGTTGGCTTTCTTTGGGCTTATTTGTTGGGAATAGTGTGTGGAGTCGGACCGGTCGGAATCTGGTTAGCCATAACTATTTCTTTGTGTTTGGCGGGATGTTTACTCGTAACAAGATTTATCTTGTTGTTAAAATCCAAGCGCGAAACAAAAGTCATTTCCTCTCGTGATTCTTTTTGAGGTCGGTAAGGGGTTCAGTACGTTCAATCTGAACTTTCCTTGGATCGAAGGCGATTAGATTCTTGATAAAGGAATCTTCTTGGATGGTGTTCTCATAGGTCCATGCTACGTTGGTTAAATTTTCTTCTTCGAGCACGAAATCAAAATATCTGGTTGATCCTTTTAGTGGACAGGTGGTGGTTTTAGTGTTCTGTTTCAGGACATTCAAGTTGACGCAATCGCGTGGAAAATAAATAACAGAATCATAAATATGGTGGCCCACTTCCTTCAATTTCAAGGATTCGCTACTTTCCGCCAAGCGATGATTTCCGATCGTGGCATACCAATGATAATCGCTTTTCGTAATGGTCATGTAATGGCGCGGTTCCTGAGGGTTATGGATGGCTCCCTTTACTAAGGTTATTGTTTTGTGCTTATTCATAATATTTTTCTTGGTGATTGGTTGCATATTTTTTGGTTCGAGTAATTGCGACCCCTTTAGGGAATCACAAATGTGAGCTGAAACGTAGCTGAGAACAGTCAAATCTCTATAATGTAGTACTAACTCGGTCGATACATTTCTTCGATATAATTTTCGACTTCGGAGGTACTCAAGACATCTGCGTATCTTCTGCCTACGTCTCTTAGGGTGTCTTTATGGGCTTGTTCTTCTTGATCCCCACAGCATTCTTCAGGGATTATCACTCTGAATCCATAAGAGAATCCGTCAACAATAGAAGCGCGAACACAGCCACTCGTTGTGCAGCCGGTTACGATTACGGTATCAACTTTCTTTTTTGTTAAAAATGACATCAAAGGAGTTTGAAAAAAAATCGAGGGGGCAGATTTAGTAAATGTAAAGTCGTAGCTGCCCTTTAATACTCTTGGATCGATCTGCGTAGACGGATGGCCTTTGAAAAAACTACCGTCGTAAAGAGAGGTTACTTTCCAATACCCCATATCTTCTGGTCCGTTCCAAGCTACATTACAATTAGCGACCGGTAGATTATTTTTACGAGCCTTCGCTAAAAGACTTTGAGTGTGGGAAACCGCACTATGGATATGCTCGCTTTTGCCCGCGGCGTAGCTCGGGTCAGTGAATCCCAACTGAAAGTCTACGACGAGGACGGCAACCCGATTGCCAAAGCCGATGGAATTACCCCCGTATCCTGCTGTTTTATAATTGCTCATTAGCAGCTTCTTGCTCCAGTTTTTCCAAAGTATTGCGGAGGTCTTTTCCCGAAGACGCCGGATTCACATTAGTATCAATATGAATTATTTTTCCTTGTTTGTCGATGACAAAGGTGGTTCGGGAAGCAAAAGTTCCGAATTCGAGTACTTCATACAGCTTGGCGATCGTGCCACCTGGATCACTTAAAATAGGAAAATTAGCTTTATTTTTTTTTGCGAAGGCTTTCAGGACCGCGATATTATCAGTGCTTGCCATAAAGAGGGCAATATTAAAAGAGCTGAGAGTCTTTTCGCTTTCCCGAAGCGAGACACATTCTGCTGTTCAGCCTCCTGTAAAGGCTTTCGGAAACCACGCCAGCACCACGATTTGACCGGTATAGTCAGACAAATTGTGAATTTTATTGTCTGAACCTTTTAAGCTAAAGCTAGGAGCGACGTCCCCAATTTGTAGGGCCGATATCGGAGCGCAGATGAAAAACAGTAAAGTTATAGTAATTGCTACTTGCATCTGTGGTATCCGACTCATTTTATTACTTATAAGCTCTCGAAAACCCGGTTGCTAATTTACGGGCTCTCTCATCGTTACCCATTCCTCCGCTGTAGTTGGATGAATCCCGATAGTTTCGTCAAACATCTTCTTAGTTGCTCCGGCCTTCATGGCAATCGCGATTCCTTGAATGCTTTCTCCAGCGTCTGTCCCGACCATATGCGCTCCAACAACTAAATTATTTTCCTTTTCCACTATCAGTTTCATAAAAGTTCGTTCGTGATTATTGGTCAGGGTATGCTTCAAAGCTCGGAATTCAGACATAAATACGTCTATATTTCTATATTTTTTCCTAGCCTCGTCTTCGGTATAACCGACTGTAGCAAGATTTGGCAAGCTGAATACAGCGCTTGGAATTGCGTTGTAGCTTACTTTCTTACTTCTGTCACCATAAAGGAAAGAAACCAAACTCATGGCTTCCGCTAGGGCTACCGGAGTGAGATTAACTCGATCAGTAACGTCTCCTATGGCGTATATAGATTGGATAGAGGTTCTGTAGTTTTGATCTACTACGATGGCATCTTTTTTGTTAGTTTTTATACCAACTTTTTCCAAGCCTAAATTTTCAACGTTTGGTGAGCGGCCGGTAGCGTACATCACTAAGTCGCTCTCTATCTTCTCCTCAGAAGAAAGGGAAATGATGTACTTCTCATTCTCTTTATTTATACTCAGGACGCTCGTATTAAAGCGGAGGTCGATTCCTGCGTCGCGGATTTGACTCGCTAAAAATTTTCTTGCATCGGTTTCAAATCCTCTAAGAAATAAATCTCCTCGATAAAACTGGGACGTTTTACATCCTAGCCCGTTGAAAATAGATGCGAATTCGACCGCAATATAACCACCACCTACGACTAATACACTTTCAGGTAGTTTTTCGAGGAAAAAAGCTTCATCAGAAGATACAACGTGCTGCTTTCCAGGAAAATCGGGAATTTCAGGCTTCCCTCCCACAGCGATCAAAATAGTTTCGGCAGTGTAAGATTTGTCGTTTACAATTACGGAATTTTTAGAGAGTAGTTTCGCGTGTCCTCTAATTATTTCAGCTCCTGGATTTTTTAAGAGGGCCTCGTAGATTCCATTTAAGCGTTCTATTTCTCTGTTCTTGTTGGACAGAAGTGTTTTCCAGTCAAAAGACGTACTATCGATGGCCCAGCCGTATCCCGCAGCGTCTTGTAACTCATTCGAAAAATGTGAAGCGTATGAAAAAAGCTTTTTAGGAATGCATCCGACATTGACGCAAGTCCCTCCTAAAGCTCCTTTTTCGGCTATTGCAACTTTTCTACCTAGACTGGCCGCCATTCTAGCGGCCCGAACACCTCCGGAGCCACCGCCAATTACAAATAGGTCATAGTCATATTTAGTCATCATTTCAACCAAAGAGATGTTTGTGAATTTAAATTAGGTATAAAAAACTTCTTTAATATTCTTCGGAGTACGTTTTTTCGGAATTAGAATTGTCAGATTTTCAGTCATTAATATACTATATCAAAAACAATCAAATGTGAGCGCTTTAAATGGAAAAAATAGAACTGATAGATGTTGGCCCCAGGGATGGTATACAGAGCCAAAGCAAGATAATAACGACCGAAGATAAAATCGAGTTCATTTCTCGTCTCGCGGAGGCGGGGGTAGAAAGAATTGAAGTCGCTAGTTTTGTCAACCCCAAAAGGGTGCCTCAAATGGCCGATGTAGATGACCTTATTACTCGGTTGCCGAGATATAAGCGTACTCGCTATATTGGGCTCGTGTTGAATGAAAAAGGTCTAGATAGAGCTCTGGATACTGACTTGGATGAAATAAACTGTGCTACCGTGACAACAGATACTTTTTGCCAGCGAAATCAAGGCAAGACTTCCAAAGAGATGTTGGCGTCCCTAGAACGAATGATCAAACTTGCCAGCAATCGAAAGAGGTTTTTTGGGGTAACTATCGCGGCCAGCTTCGGTTGCCCTTTTGAGGGAGTAGTCGATCCAAAGAAGGTGCTAGACATTGTAAAATTCTTAGTGGCGTGCGGTGTCGACGAAATATCGATAGCGGATACGATAGGGGTGGCTGTTCCTACACAGGTGAATGAGCTTGTACAGCTTTTGAGGCCGGAGCTGGGAAATATTCCTTTGAGATTGCATTTTCATAATACTCGAAACACTGGAATCAGTAATGTGTATGCCGCTATCCAGGCAGGCGTGAGAATAATTGATTCCAGCTGTGGCGGGTTAGGTGGTTGTCCCTTTGCTCCAGGGGCTACGGGGAACGTCGGAACCGAGGATGTATTATACTTATTAGAGGGAATGGGCTTCACGACGGAAATCTCCATGTCTAAAATTATCGGAACATCTAAGTGGTTAGGAGGTGTTTTATCCGAAGAATTGCCTTCTATGGTGGCTCGAGCAGGCCCTTTTCCTAAAAGTAGTTGAAGGAGATTCTTTTGTCTCTCATTTTGAGGGCTTTAGTTGCGAATAAAGGCTGGCGATAGCCCGTCTCCAAATTTTTGCGGGTCGAGCTGGCATCCCTGCGTAAAAGCCTGCTTCCGGCAGGCTTTTAGTGACGCCACCTTTCCCAAGCACTGTGACGTCGTCTCCTATCTCCACGTGACCTGCGGTCCCCACCTGTCCTGCCAGCGTTACCCGATCCCCCAATTTAGTGCTTCCTGAAATTCCGACTTGGGACACAATCAAACAATTTTCTCCAATAAAGACGTTATGCCCTACCATTACGAGGTTATCGATCTTGGTGCCGGCCCCTATGAAAGTTTTAGAAAATCGTCCCCTGTCTATTGCGCTATTAGCGCCGATTTCTACATTATCAGATATCACAACATTTCCAAGCTGGGGGATTTTTACATACTTTCCTTTATGTTTAAAAAAGCCGTAACCGTCTCCGCCGACGCTTACCCCCGGTTGTAAGATCACATTATTTCCGAGCACAGTATCTTCTCTCAGAGTACAATTCGGGTAAATAACACAATTTTTTCCTATGTCGCACCTATCCATGATTACGCAATTGGGGAAAATTTTAGTGTTAGAATCGATTTTAACTTCGTCTCCGATTACCACGTTAGCCCCTATCTCAACGGTGCTATCGATGATGCTACTTTCAGAAATTACGGTGTTTTGGTGAGCGCGCTTTTTTAAGTCTATCTGGGACCGAAGGAATAGGCTTGAGATTTTACAAAAAATAAATTCTGGAAACTCATGACATAGGGTTGTTTTGCCGTCAATTTTGAAATCGTTTGGCGCTAAGAAAACTTGTATTTCAGATTCTATCGCCTGCTCGATTTTATTTTTATGGGAGACAAAAGACAGATGGTTTAGACGGTTGTCCGAAATTCCGCAAACACCCTCAATCTCAAGCTCTAGGTTTCCCGAAACGCTAAGATCATACTTTTCTGCCAATTTGGCGACTGAGTATTTCATCACGATTTTTTTTTAAATTGACTCATATAACCCGAGAATTCAGACAGCTTGCAGCCCAATTGTACCTTTTATTACCATACCATTCACTCGCCCTTATTTACATTAGGTTTGATGCTTTAGATGAATATGTGCATTATTTAAGAAAACGTGAGGGACTACAATGAGCCTACAAGCCGGTTATCTTTTCAAAGAGCGGAAACTTTATATTTGCCTGGCCTTCGCCGGGTTAGCGGTCTCTATTGCTATTGCGTGGAAGCAGCTTTTAGGCTTTTCCCTTCCTTTTTGTACCGCAGACGCCTGTGATGTTGTTCTAAATAGTCGATGGTCGGTTTTCCTCGGCCTTCCGTTATCGATATGGGGTTGTTTGCTGTACGCAGTCCTCCTATTTTTGAATGCCCGTCCTGCCCCGAAGACACACAAATATTCTACTTTTCTGGTGACATCAGGTTTTTTAATCAGCGCATATTTATTGCTGGTGTCTATGATTGAGATCGGCGCTATTTGTTATTACTGCACTATATCATTAACAATTATTGGAGCGTTGTTTTTCTACGACATCTATCGTAGAAAAAGGAAAAATAATCTGACCCGATTAGCGGGAATTTTTGCAGGTGGTCTGATTATATTGATTATGCAGGCTACTGCGTCGGACGGCGATTTACTTCCCAAAAAAGCAGATCCAAACTTAGTTGCGCTTGCTAAACATCTGACTGCTAGTGGCGCCAAGTTTTACGGCGCTAGTTGGTGTAACCACTGTCAAACGCAAAAAAAGCTATTCGGATCTGCCTCAAGCTATCTACCTTTTGTAGAATGTTCGCCGCGTGGTCAACAATCGGCTCAGAGTACGGAATGTCTTCTAAATGAAATAAAAAACTACCCAACATGGGTGATCGGAGGTAGACGTTTTGAACGGGGTTTTTCTATTGAAGCCCTAGAGAAAATTTCAGGTTTTAGGCACGTACCGCAGGGCGGCGAGTAGAGACTGCTTGCATGGCTAGACGACCGTCTAAGGCAATGTTGTTGGATCCGGGCCACCTGATTTCTTTCGGATTCGGGGCCGGGCTATCGCCGTTTGCTCCTGGTACCATTGGTACGATAGTTGGGGTTTTTATTTTTCTATCGATAGTTTGTTCATCAATTTACTCTGTGCCCTTATACATTTTGCTATGCGGTATATTATTTTTCTCGGGCGTTTATTTAGCGGCTAGAACTTCTTGCTATTTAGAATCACATGATCATAAGGCTATCGTGTTAGATGAAATTGTAGGCTTTCTAATAGCGGCAGCTTGGATGCCTTTGTTTGGATTTTTGATTCGATCAGATGGGCTCCAGAAAGAAATATTTTTTATCTGTCTAACGTTTGTTTTGTTTCGATTTTTTGACATTGTTAAGCCGGGGCCTATCGGTTGGATTGATAGACGATGCGGTGGCGGATTTGGTGTTATGTTAGATGACGCTCTCGCAGGAGTTCTGACTTTTATGCTTGCCCCGATCATTGTGGTTTTTGTCGAATGGCTATGAGAATTTGTCTCTCAATAATCTGCGGCTTTGCCCTCATTTTTTCGATCTCTACTAAAGCTGAGCGAGATTGGAGAGTTTTTGAAAAAAAGATCGCAGATAAAATGAAAACTAAGAATCTTATATATAAGGAAAAGGAAGATAAAATAAGATTGCAATTGTCGGACCGTTTGAAAAAATTGGTTAGCAACGAGAACGACAAAAAAGCCATAGAAACTCGAATATATCGGTACATCGATAGAAGTGGTAAATCTTTATTCAGTGATCGGGTGAGGCATAGCGGTTACAAAGCTGTCAAATTACGCATGGCTCCGCGGCGAAAGGTCCCGGAGCTCAGAAGAGGAAGTTTTTTTGAGCAACGAAAACGCTATGGAAAAACGGTAAAAAGAATCGCTAAGATTTATAGAATACCACCCAACCTTTTGCATGCCATTGTTTCGGCGGAATCTGGTTATGATGCAAATGCCGTCTCTAGTGCGGGAGCGGTGGGCTTGATGCAACTGATGCCGGCAACGGCTACTCGGTACGGGGTAATAAACCGAAAAGATCCGGTCGATAGCTTGAAGGGGGGAACTAGATACTTTCGCTATCTTTTAGATATGTTTAATAACGATTTGAGGTTGGCTTTAGCGGCTTATAACGCTGGAGAAAATGCGGTGATTAAATACGGAAGGAAAATCCCTCCTTACAAGGAGACCCGGCGATACGTGAAAAAAGTCTTAAAATACTATGAAGAATATTCCCGTAATAGTGGGCAGTTTCGAAAATGATTTATTGGTCCGTTACACACCCCTGAGAGGCGTCGGTTACATTCTTAATGTATTTATAAAGAGTTCCTTTTGTGGTTGCGAGAGGGGGTGGTTTCCATTCTCTTAGGCGTGATTCGATTTCTTTATTTGTTAAATCTATCGAAAGTTCATTTTTTACGGCGTTTATAGTTACGACGTCGTTGTCTTTCGCAAGGGCGATGACGCCTCCCTCTTGGGCTTCCGGTACCACATGGCCTACTATGAATCCGTGAGAACCGCCTGAAAATCTGCCGTCAGTGATTAAGGCCACTTCTTCTCCAAGTCCCGCGCCCATAATCGCAGATGTCGGGGTAAGCATTTCCGGCATGCCTGGACCTCCCTTCGGCCCTTCATACCGAATGATAATCACGTCTCCGCTTTTGATTACGTTTTTGCGCAATCCTTCTAGCATCGTTTCTTCTGAATCAAATACGCGTGCAGGTCCCCGAAATATAAGACCTTCTTTACCCGTAATTTTAGCTACGGCACCGCCTGGGGCTAAATTTCCTTTGAGGATTTGTATATGTCCGCTATCTTTTATAGGGTTAGAAAGAGGTTTAATTATTGACTGTCCACGCTTTAATTCATTACATGTTTCGAGGTTTTCTCTCAAAGTGTTTCCAGTTACGGTTAGACATTCTCCGTTTATTAATCTTTCGTTGAGTAGGAACTTTAGGACGGCGGGAATCCCTCCGATGTTGTGAAGATCTTCCATTACAAATCGTCCACTTGGTTTCAGGTCGGCTATGAACGGAACCCTATCGCTAACATTTTGGAAATCCGCTAACTTAATTTCTAGATCTACAGATTTAGCCATTGCAATTAGATGGAGTACTGCATTCGTAGACCCTCCAAGCGCAGAGACGATAACCATTGCGTTTTCAAATGCTTGCCGAGTCATTATGTCCTTCGGTTTTATGTCATTTTCTAACAAATTAAGAATAGCTTTTCCTGCATTTTTACACTCTTCTATTTTCTTCGGATCATCGGCAGGGATGGAAGAACTAAACGGGAGTGACATTCCCATTGCCTCGATTGCGGATGCCATAGTGTTAGCTGTGTACATACCGCCACAAGCTCCTGGTCCTGGGCAAGCATTCTTAACGATGTCCTGCCTTTCTTCTTCATCAATATTTCCGGCAATGTACGCCCCATAACTTTGGAACGCTGAGACAATATCGAGAGGAGTATTATCCCGTGATCTGCCGGGCCGAATGGTTCCTCCATATATCATTATAGAAGGGCGATTTAATCGTCCCATCGCGATAAGGCAACCGGGCATATTTTTATCACATCCCGGAATTGAAATATTTGCATCATACCATTGGCCACCCATAATCGTTTCAATTGAGTCTGCAATTAGATCTCGTGATTGGAGAGAATAACTCATTCCTTTTGTTCCCATGGAAATTCCATCACTCACCCCTACGGTATTAAATCTCATTCCGATCATCCCTGAACTTTCAACTCCCTTTTTGGTTTCTTCCGCTAACTGTAGGAGATGCATATTGCATGGGTTTCCTTCGTACCATACGCTGCCTATGCCTACTTGAGCTTTGTTCATGTCCTGGTCTGTTAAGCCTACGGCGTAGAGCATTGCCTGAGATGCACCTTGGGATTTCGGACGTGTTATATTTTCACTTTGAGCGTTTAATTTTTTTTCAGACGACATGGTTTTTCCTTGATCTTGTCTTCGAGACGAATTTCGTGCTGATTTCCGTCGCGACCTTTCAATTAATAATTTGTCTTGTCTTCAATGCCGAATCCTCGCTTCGGTATCAGCATTGAGCGCTCGAAATTGCAGACGATCGTACCATCTGATGTCTTGCCGGAGGTACTGATGCTCACAATCCCAGCTGTAGGTCGAGATTTAGATTCTCTCTTGTCTAACACCGTGCTTTCTGCATAGAGTGTGTCTCCCACGAATACAGGTGCGGGTAGTTTAATTTCTTTCCATCCCAGGTTAGCGATTGCTTTTTGGCTCACATCACTAACGCTCATTCCGACTACTAACGATACCGTAAAAGCGCTGTTAACCAATAAATCTCCGAATTCAGATTGTTTTGCGTACTCGCGGTCAAAATGAAGAGGATGGGTGTTCATGGTCAAAAGAGTGAACCAGGTGTTGTCAGTTTCAGATATAGTACGTCCTGGTCGGTGTTCGTAGATGTCGCCGACCACAAATTCCTCGTAATATCTGCCAAACCTTTCTATCGTCCTTTTCGATTCCATGACTACGCATCCGTTCAATTAGAATTGATTTTTTGAAACTAAGGAAATTACTCTAGTCAAAGTTATTTCGGGTCAGTCGATTTATCAGACTGGGGCTCCTACTTTGACAACAAGCTCGCCTTTTTCGACAGTTATCGATATGTGCCCCCCAGCCGATAAGTCCCCAAAAAGTAGCTCTTCTGCAAGAGGTCTTTTTATTTTCTCTTGGATTATTCTACTCATAGGTCGGGCTCCCATTTGAGGATCATAACCCTTCTCGGCTAACCATTTCTTGGCCTTCTTGTCCGCGGTCAGAGAGACCTTCTTCTCGTCCAGTTGCGATTCCAGTTCGACTAAGAATTTGTCCACGACGAACGAGATTGTTTTGGAGTCCAAGGAGGCGAACTGAATTATCCCGTCCAAGCGGTTCCTGAATTCTGGACTGAAAGTTTTTTTGACTTCTCCAGATGCGTCGGAGGTATGGTCTTGTAAGGTAAAGCCGATGGAGGCTCGATTCATTCGCTCGGCTCCGGCGTTAGTGGTCATGACAATGATTACGTTTCGGAAATCTGTTTTTCTTCCATTAGCATCGGTTAAAGTGCCATGGTCCATTACCTGTAACAGTATATTAGTCACATCGGGATGCGCCTTCTCAACCTCGTCGAGCAGTAATACTGAATGAGGGGCTTTGGTAATTGCCTCCGTTAAAAGTCCTCCTGTATCGTAACCAACATAGCCAGGGGGAGCTCCTATTAGTCTGGAGACAGTGTGTCTCTCCATGTATTCTGACATGTCGAATCTTACTAGTTCTACTCCTAGAAGTCGGGAAAGCTGTTTAGTAACTTCAGTTTTTCCAACGCCAGTAGGGCCAGCGAAAAGAAAAGAGCCAATCGGTTTATCCCGGTTAGCCAGGCCAGACCTGGCCATTTTTATGGAAGCCGCTAGGGTCTCTATGGCTGCATCCTGACCGAAGACAACCATTTTGAGATCTCTCTCCAAAGTCCTCAAGACATCTCTATCGGAGGTTGAAACGGTTTTGGGAGGGATTCTGGCTATTTTAGATACTATTTCTTCTATCTCTCCAACGCCGATAGTTTTTCGTCGTCTGGAAGCCGGAAGCAGTCGCTGTCGAGCTCCAGCCTCGTCAATTACGTCGATCGCCTTATCTGGTAGATTTCGATCATTTATGTGCCTATTGGTTAATTCAACAGCAGAACGAATAGCCTGAGAGGTGTACCTGATGCTGTGATGGCTCTCGAATCGCTCCTTCAATCCTTGTAGGATTTTAATAGCTTCTTCTTCGCTAGGCTCTAGCACATCGATTTTTTGAAATCGTCTGGCTAAAGCGCGGTCTTTCTCAAAAATAGCCCGATACTCTTGGTGAGTAGTGGAGCCTATGCACTTCAGGTCTCCAGAGACTAGCGCAGGCTTTATTAAATTTGATGCGTCCATTACCCCGCCCGAAGCCGAGCCGGCTCCAATAATGGTATGGATTTCGTCAATAAATAAGATACTATCTTCCTCATCTTTGAGTTCTTCCAGTACGCTTTTCATTCGGGCTTCAAAGTCTCCTCGGTATTTGGTGCCAGCAATTAAAGCGCCCAAGTCCAAAGAATATATCGTAGCACCAGCTAAAATTTCCGGTATGTCGCCTTCAAAAATTCTTTTTGCCAAACCTTCGGCAATAGCAGTCTTACCAACACCAGCTTCTCCTACGAAAAGAGGATTGTTTTTCCGACGCCTACATAGAATTTGGGCGGTTCTCTCAATCTCGTCCTGCCTGCCTACTAAAGGGTCTATATTTCCTGCAGCAGCCAAATCATTTAGACTTACGGCATATAGATCCAAAGCCGATTTATTTTCTTTCTCAGGCAATTCTACGTCGTTGTCTCCGCCTCCAAAATCTTCTTCGATTGGTTGTTCTTCGTCAGATTTTGAAATACCGTGCGAGATGCAATTAACTACGTCTAGCCGAGCAATATTCTGCTGATTTAGAAGATAGACCGCATGGGATTCCCTCTCTCCAAAAATCGCCACCAACACATTCGCCCCGGTCACCTCTTTTTTCCCAGAAGATTGAACATGAAATACGGCCCTCTGGAGTACCCGTTGAAAACCGATAGTAGGCTGGGTGTCCCTTTCAACTTCTTCTGCAATTATAGGGGCACTGTCATTTATGAAAGTGATTAGTTGCCTACGTAGGGCATTAACGTCTCCTCCACAAGCGGTCAGGACTTTGACGGCGCTTGGGTTGTCTAGCAAGGCTAACAGTAGATGTTCCACTGTCATAAATTCGTGTCGTTTCTCCCTAGCCTCTCTGAAAGCTAGATTGAGGGTGGCTTCAAGTTCTTTACTGAGCACTTGTAGATTCCTTCCTTTGTCTGTGACACTTAAGTTTCAATGTATATTCTCACTCTTCGGTCTCAACTGTACATACCAGAGGGTGTTCGTTTTGCCGCGCATACTCAATAACTTGCGAAGCTTTAGTCTCGGCCAAATCGTATGGGAAAATCCCACATATCCCTTTCCCCTTGGTATGTACTTCCAACATTACCTTAGTAGCCATCTGTCGGTCCATTGAAAAAAAAGATTCTAGCACGTGCACCACAAATTCCATGGGGGTGTAGTCATCATTTAGCATGATAACACGATACATTTTCGGCTTTTTCAGTTTTGGTGGAGCTTCTTTTACAGCAAGATCACCAGATTGATCGTCGTTATTTTCACTCGCCATGTGTATTTAGTTCCGTAGCTCTCTCGTTTTTAAATTGATGAATAAGAAACAACTATTAGTAGCTAGCTAGATTCGATGTATTTTGTGTCTAACGACTCTATAAAAGTTTTCGGAATTTATCTACTTGGTATTGACAAATGATGCGGTGCAACTTAACTTAAGAAAACTGGATTTTTGTATTGCTTTAGGGTTTCACCGAGAAAATATTCTGTGGAAATGAAGTGCATTTGGAGTGTGCTAATTTAAAAAAGTTGATTCCCGATTTTAGGTAAGGTGACGATCAGATGACAAAGAGCGACAGTTTAAAAGGTAGAGGTCCGTTAAAAATAACGGGTTTAATAGACGGTTATGGCGATATTCTGAGTGTTGGGGCAATAGAGTTTTTGGACGAACTAAGCGTTAAGTTCGGTCATAGAATTGACGAATTACTTGCGGATAGAAGGAATAGGCAAGAAGAGTACGACCGAGGCACGCTACCTGATTTTCTAGACGAGACTCGCAAAATCAGAAATTCGGAGTGGCGAGTGGCTGAGATTCCCGAACCCCTTACAGATCGACGAGTTGAGATTACAGGTCCTGTAGATAGGAAAATGATAATAAATGCTCTGAATTCGGGTGCTAAAGTGTATATGGCGGATTTTGAGGACTCCTCTAGCCCCACATGGGGGGCAATGATGGATGGACAGGTGAATCTTAGAGATGCCGTCGATGGGATCATAGAATTTGAAAATGGGAAAGGAAAGAGATATCAGTTAGATAAGGAGACGGCGACTTTAATAGTGCGACCTAGAGGCCTCCATTTGAAAGATAAAAATTTCGCACTGGATGGCAAACCTATACCCGCTGCCTTGGTTGACTTTGGTCTGTTTTTTTATCACAACGCGAGGAAGATGTACAAAGAGGGTAGCGGTCCTTTCTTTTATATCCCTAAATTGGAAAACTATTTAGAAGCGAGGTTGTGGAACGATATTTTCATTTTTTCGCAAGAAAAGAAAGGAATCCCTTTAGGGACTGTCAAGGTCACTGTTCTTATTGAAACTGTCCCTGCTGTTTTCCAAATGAACGAAATCCTTTGGGAACTTAAAGAGCACGCGGCCGGTCTTAATTGTGGGCGGTGGGACTATATCTTCAGCTTCATAAAGTGCTTCCGTAAACATTCAGACTATGTGTTACCAGATAGAAAAGATATTGGAATGGACGCCCATTTTTTGGATTCCTACTCTAAACTGTTGATTCAAACTTGCCACGAGCGTGGAGCACATGCGATGGGTGGCATGGCCGCACAGATTCCGATAAAGGATGATCCTTCGGCTAACAAAGTCGCGTTGGACAAGGTTCGTTTGGATAAAGAGCGGGAAGCAAGTAATGGTCATGACGGTACTTGGGTGGCTCACCCTGGTTTAATTCCGGTCGCAATGGAAGTTTTTGATAGGTTTCTGTCGGGGCCGAATCAAATAGATCGAAGGTTGGACGAAATTGAAATTGGGCAAGCCGATCTTCTCGATGTTCCGGAGGGTCGAAAAACTATTGAAGGATTCAGAACCAATATTTCAGCGGCACTCCGATACATTGAGGAATGGTTGCAGGGTGTAGGTTGTGTTCCTCTCAACCATTTGATGGAGGATGCGGCTACAGCGGAAATCTCTCGTGCCCAAGTATGGCAATGGGTACACCACTCCCAAAGCCTATCGGGCAGCGGAGAGAAAATAACTTTAGACTTGTTTAAGATTGAATTGGACGAGGAATTAGAAGTCATCGAAGAGGAACTCGGACCCGAAGTTTTCGGAGCTCGAAAATTTAAGGAGGCAGCCCAATTATTGGCGGGATTGGTTGAGGAGCCCTCGTTGTCGCCGTTTCTTACTTTAGAGGCGTACCACTTAATTTAACGTATCAGGAAGAGAGAATTATGTCGGAGATAAAAAAACAAGCTGATGACCTTAAGAAAGATTGGGATGGTAGCGAGCGCTGGGCTAACGTGTACCGACCTTATTCTGCCGAAGAGGTTGTTAGACTGAGGGGTAGTCTGGTAGTGGAACACACACTTGCCAACAAGGGTGCTCAGAAGCTCTGGAATCTTTTGGATGCGGAGGATTATGTTCCGTGTCTAGGGGCGTTGACTGGGGGGCAAGCCCTCCAACAGGTTAAAGCAGGTGTTAAAGCCATTTATTTGTCTGGTTGGCAGGTAGCTGCTGACGCAAATACCTCGGAAACTATGTATCCAGATCAATCCCTGTATGCCGTTAATTCAGTGCCAGCAATAATATCTAGAATCAACAACGCCTTCACTAGAGCAGATCAAATTCAGTGGCAAAAAGGTGAAGGCCAAATAGATTTTTTTGCCCCTATAGTAGCGGACGCTGAAGCCGGATTTGGTGGGGTTTTAAATGCTTTTGAACTTATGAAAGCTATGGTTGCCGCCGGTGCTGCAGGTGTGCATTTTGAAGATCAACTTGCTTCAGTAAAGAAATGCGGACATATGGGTGGTAAAGTTCTTGTTCCGACGGTAGAGGCTATTCAGAAGTTGGTGGCGGCCCGACTAGCGGCTGATGTAGAGGGAGTACCTACTATTTTACTTGCAAGAACGGACGCAAACGCCGCGGCACTTGTTACGAGTGATGTCGATGAGAGAGACCAGGAATTTATAACGGGAGAGAGAACTGCCGAGGGATTCTTTGTGTCAAAACCCGGGATTCAGCAGGCCATTTCTAGAGGACTCGCCTACGCTCCATATGCAGATTTGGTTTGGTGTGAAACAGCGGTTCCGGATCTAGAAGAGGCAAAGGTTTTCGCTGAGGCCATCAAGAAAGAGTATCCGAACCAGCTCTTAGCTTATAATTGTTCTCCTTCTTTTAATTGGAAGCGAAACTTGGATGACGACACGATAGCGAAGTTCCAAAAAGAGTTAGGTACGATGGGGTATAAGTACCAATTTATTACTCTTGCCGGAATTCATAACATGTGGTTCAACATGTTTGAGTTGGCCACCCAATATGTCAATTCGGGAATGACTGCTTACGTGAATTCTCTTCAGGAAAAAGAGTTCGCCGCCTTGGATAAGGGTTATACGTTCTCCAGTCATCAGCAGGAAGTAGGCGCGGGTTATTTTGACGCTGTTACTACGGTGATTCAGGGTGGAAGTTCGTCGGTTACCGCGTTGAGTGGTTCTACCGAAGAAGAGCAGTTTTCAATAAAATCAAACGGTTAAAATTAGACGTCGGTAAGTTATCTACTTAATTTTCATCCGGTGCGACGGTCGACATAGACAAGGCGTGGATATCAGACTCCATAAGATCGGCTAGAGCTTTATATACTAGTCTTTGCCTGCTTATTTGGGAAAGTCCAGCGAATTTTTGGGAAACGACAAGAATTCTGAAGTGGCCTTTGCCAGATTCTGCACCCGCATGTCCGATATGGAGATCACTTTCGTCGTATATTTCTAATTTGGTGGGGGACAGCTGATTTTCTAATGTGGATCTTATCAAATTCAGGCGGTTGTTTGACATTACGTGTTCTACCGTTTGTATCACTGATTTTACGTAGATTGGTTAATTTCGCTTATGAGAATAGAGACTAAGTGTCCCCTTTGTTCAACTCAGAGCCACTGGTTTTAAAGGCTGCTATACTACCTACCAGCAAATAAATTTGAAAGAGTATTTATCAAAAATCCATGAGCACTAGTTTAAATCGCAGGGTTTTGTCTGGAATGAGGCCTACCGGAAATCTGCATCTAGGGCATTATCATGGTGTCCTAAAAAATTGGATTACGTTGCAGCACGAATACGAGTGTTTCTTTTTTGTGGCGGACTGGCACGCGCTCACTACAAGCTATGAGGAGACTAATACGATCAGCAATTCCGTATCGGATATGGTGGCAGATTGGCTTTCGGTGGGCATAAACCCTGGAGAGGCTACTTTATTTGTACAATCAAGAGTACCAGAACATGCCGAATTACATCTTTTGCTTTCTATGATAACTCCTGTGAGCTGGCTAGAAAGAGTGCCAAGTTATAAGGATCAGCAAGAAAGGTTGAAGGAAAAAGATTTGTCAACTTACGGGTTTTTGGGTTATCCCTTGCTTCAAACGGCCGATATTTTGATTTACAAGGCGGGATATGTGCCGGTGGGAGAGGATCAAGTGGCGCACATTGAAATGTCACGAGAAGTGGCTCGTCGATTTAATTTTCTTTATGGAAGAGATGTAGGGTATGGGGAAAAGGCCGAAGAAGCTGCTAGGAAAATGGGTAAGCGGAACGCCAAGTTATATTTCCAAATTAGAAAGAATTACCAGGAGGACGGTGACTCAGAAGCATTAGAGCGTGGCCGGGCTCTTTTGGAATCTCAGCAAAGCATTAGTGTTGGTGATAAAGAGCGTCTATTGGGATACATTGAGGGTGGAGGCAAAGTAATTTTGCCTGAACCTCAGTCTCTGTTAACGGAAGATTCCAAAATGCCTGGCCTGGATGGGGAAAAAATGTCTAAATCCTACAACAATACAATCGGTATCAGAGAAGAACCCGCTTCTGTTGAGCAAAAGTTGAAAAGGATGCCGACCGATCCAGCTAGGGTGCGAAGGGCGGATCCTGGAGACCCATCAAACTGTCCTGTTTGGAAATTGCACAACGTGTATTCAAATAATGAGGTTAAAGAGTGGGTAGCAGAAGGTTGTAAAAGTGCTACTATCGGTTGTGTCGATTGTAAGGGGCCGTTAATAGACGCTGTCCTTGAAGAGCAAAGACCTGTTCGGGAAAGAGCCAGGGAATACCTGGAAAACCCTGAGATAATCAGGGCTATTATAGATGAGGGCAGCGATAAAGCTCGAGAGGTCGCGAGGGACACACTCGAGGAGGTAAAAACCGCTCTTGGACTTAATTATCGATGACAAATTATATAAGGAACGGCTTGAAACGAAGCGCTTGAGATGGAAAAGGTGATCGGTGCGGAACATGTCGCGATTGTCGGAGGGCGGCGACTATCGGAAATTCCGAGGGATCTTTATATTCCTCCGGACGGCCTCAGAGTTGCTTTAGATGACTTTGAAGGTCCTTTGGATCTTCTGTTATATCTGATCAGACGCGAAAATCTAGATATCTCAGAGCTGGCGATAGCACCGATAACCGAACAGTACATGGGCTATCTAAGCATGATGAAGGAATTGGATGTTAATCTAGCCGCCGAATATCTGGTTATGGCAGCGATCCTAGCAGAAATAAAATCTCGACTGCTTCTACCGTCTTTGGAAACAGAAATCGAAGAAACGGATCCCAAGGCTGAACTTATTAGACGACTCAAGGTTTACGAGCGATTTAAAAAAGCGTCACTTGAGTTAGATGCGTTGCCGAGGATGGAAAGGAATTGGTATGAGACGGTAGTTTCTTCCCCTAGGCCTTCTATGCCATTGCCGACTGCTTCAGTGACGGAGTTAGGGAAGGCTATTACGGAGATTGCTTCTAGATTTAAACTAGCGAAGGCACACTTAATAGGGCGAGAGAAATTTTCGGTGAGCGAGCGGATGAATAAAGTACTTGGGTTTTTAAAAACGAAGAGACTTATTTCCTTTAGTCAACTATTTGAAATCAAGGAAGGTCGACCGGGGTTGGTGGTTTCATTGGTGGCTGTTTTAGAGTTAGCTAAAAATCAGATGGTTTCTGTTTTGCAAAACAAAGATGCTGAAGAGATCTATTTGAAGCGAATTGACCAGGGCGAGAGTTCGGAATGACTAATTCCGAAGTAAAGAATGTAGTCGAGGCGATGATATTTGCGTCGGAAGAACCGCTAACCATTAGTCGACTTAGCCGGATGTTATCGGAACAGTTTGAGGTTAGCTTAAGCGATCTAAAAAATGTTTTAGATAGTTTGAAGTCAGATTATGAGGCTAGGGGTGTGGAGTTGACCGAAACTGCTAGCGGTTTTAGTTTTAAAACCAAGGAGATCTATAAAGAAAATTTAGGCATTTTGTGGGAAGGCCGTAAACCTCGCTACACACGGGCTTTCCTGGAAACGATGGCTATAATCGCCTACAAGCAACCAGTGACAAGAGGCGAGATCGAGGACATCAGAGGAGTTGCAGCTAGCACTTCGATCGTGAGGCAACTTTTAGATAGAGACTGGATAAGACCCGTCGGGAAGAAGGAGGTGCCGGGTCGGCCCACTTTGTACGGTACTACTAACACTTTTCTAGATTATTTCGGTCTTCGTTCTATAAACGAGCTTCCGGAATTTGAGGGCGAACTGGTTGAAGACTTGTCTAATTCGACTGTGCAAATCGGCGGTGTTCGGAATCCAGAAGCTCCGCCAGGACAAAGTGGAGATTAGCAACACAGTGTGCGAGAGCATTAAAGTGGGTCTCGTTTAACGATGAAAAAAAATAAGTTTAAAGAAAATTCTTGCTCAAATAGTGATCAACAACGGATCCAGAAATATTTAAGTAGTGTCGGTTCAGGCTCTAGACGGGGTGTGGAAAATCTACTCCGACAGGAAAGGATATTATTGAACGGAAGGTTGGCCCGTCTCGGTGATAGGGTAAAAGAAGGCGATCGGATTACTATAGATGGTGGTCGGTCCCAACGAGTTAGCTTAAAGCGAGCGTCCCCACGAGTTCTGGCCTACAATAAACCGGTTGGTCGGATTTGTAGTAGGAGTGAGTCCGAAAGATGGGAGACTGTTCATCAAGATTTGCCGAGGGAAAATGGTTTTCGCTGGATTGGTGTAGGACGATTGGACTTAAACACAAGCGGATTATTACTTTTCACGACCGACGGCGAACTGGCCAGTCGCCTGATGCATCCCTCGTATCAAATTGATCGAGAATATGCTGTTAGAATATATGGCGAGGTTACCCCTAATAACTTAACAAAATTAACCGGAGGAGTGGAAATAGAAGGGGAGTTATTTAGGTTCAATGACGTTATTAAAGGTAGAGGAGACGGGGCAAATTGTTGGTACACGTGTGTCGTACAGGCGGGGCGTAATCGAGAGGTTAGACGTCTTTGGGAATCCTTGGGCGTTCAAGTGAGTCGATTGATTAGGGTCCGTTTCGCGAACATTTTATTGCCCGTGGATCTTCGCCCAAAAGCTACTGTCGAGCTAGGCGAGCCTTTGGTGAGAGAACTTTGTAATTTAGTAAATTTGGAAAGGCCTTAATGATGAGTGGGCGTTTGATAGTTGCGAATTGGAAAATGAACGGTTCTTTGGAACAAATAGCGGAGCTGTTGCCGGCAATCTGTGACGATGGGATGTCTTCGCTCACTACGGTTATATGCCCACCTGCACCGTATATCCAATTAGTTATCGGATATACAGGAGACTCCTCAATTCTTTTGGGTGGGCAAAATTGTTCGTCTGAACCGGATGGCGCTTTTACTGGCGAAGTGTCGCCTCAAATGTTAAGAGATGTTGGTTGTCGGTATGTGATTTTGGGTCACTCTGAACGAAGGCAGTACTACGGGGAGACCGACGAACTAGTCGCTAGGAAATTGGAAAATGCCCTTGCAGTCGGTTTGATTCCCGTTTGTTGTGTTGGAGAAACTGGGGAGGAAAGGGAAAAAGGTTTGACGAGACAGGTGATTTCTAGGCAAGTGGATGCGTTGCTTTTGTCGGGCGATAAATTGGAGAAAAAATTGACATCAGGGCTCATTATCGCGTACGAGCCTGTCTGGGCGATAGGAACAGGCCACTCGGCTTCTCCGCAGGAAGTGAGAGAGGTTCTTTTGATGATAAAAGACCGTGTAGCTGAAAATAGCACCGCTATTGCCGAGTCTGTAAGGGTGTTGTACGGTGGTAGCGTTAATGATACAAATGCTCGCGAATTATTCGAATTAGCGGAAATAGAAGGAGCTCTAGTTGGCGGTGCGTCTCTCGACGCTGAATCGTTCAACGAGATTAGAAGGCTTGCGTTGGAAGTCTAGTGAATTAATGAGGAGAGGATATTAGATGTCATTTAGTTTCGGGCTGATGCTAACTTTCCAGGTCATCCTGGCTTTGTTCTTGGTTGTAATTATTCTTTTGCAACAAGGGAAGGGGGCCACTGCAGGGGCTTCCTTTGGCAGTG
>CAZXQY010000015.1:0-37727 GCA_964642505.1 uncultured Gammaproteobacteria bacterium
CCTATTATCTTCCACTACCAAAAGGATGAGCATCCCCTGTAATTCGATAAGTCATCCAATACTCTTTCGACAGCAGTAAATAGAAAGCAGGCACCATGAACAACGTGAAAAAAGTTCCGATTCCCAACCCGGTGGAGATCACGAGACCAATATGGAATCTACTGACAGCACCAGGACCGTCAGCCAGCAAGAGAGGTATCATCGCGACTATTGTGGCTGTCGTAGTCATGATAATAGGCCTTAATCTAATCAGAGCTGCCTTTTCGACCGCCTCTCGCCTAGACAAACCATCATCTATTTTCAACCGATTCGCGAACTCGACAATCAATATTCCATTCTTTGTGATCAAGCCTATCAAAGTTATTAAGCCAACCTGCGTATAGATATTAGAAGAAGCAATATCAGTTGCCATAAAAATAAGCGCACCTGCTATAGACATGGGAACAGAAATCAGAATGATAAATGGATCACGCCAACTCTCAAACTGGGCAGACAATACCAGATAGATTACGACTAACGCCACGAAAAAAGTAGTGACAAGAGCCGTCGATTGTTTTACGTACTGCCTCGATTCTCCTGCGTAATCCCAAGACGCTTGATCAGGTAGTAGTCTGGCAGCAGAATCTTCCAGGGTCTCTATAGCCGTGCCCATCGCTATGTCCGGCGCGGCCACTCCTTCTAAAACGATAGCGTTAAGTTGCTGAAACTGTAGTCTTTCACTAGGCTCGACACTTTTTGAAAACGTCGCTATTGAAGACAGAGGTACTAGCTCTTCACTGGATGTCCTTACGTAATAATTATCTAGCATGGATTCGTTAGCTCGGAATTTCCGAGCCACCTGAGGAATTACTTTGTAACTTCTGCCCTCCATTTTAAACCAATTAACGTAATTCCCTCCTAACAGAGTCGCCAAATCGATTCCCAAGTTGTCCATATCAATGCCTAAAAGCCCCGCCTTATTGCGGTCAATATTTATCGTCGTTTTAGGTCGATTAAATTCGATTGATTTTCTCAGAAACATAAAATTCCCAGTCCGAATCGCATCATCTATCATCGTATCCGCAAGTCTGTCGAGCTCTTGTTCGTCTAGTGGAGCCGTCAATACGAACTGAATAGGTAGCCCTCGTCCCGGCGACGGTAAACTAGGCCTTGGAAAAGTCGTAGCCTGTATACCCGTTATTTGAGACAAGCCGTATTGTAGCCCTCCTTGAACCTCCCACTGGAATTTCTCTCTTTCGGAAGTAGACGGCATTTTGAACCCGCCGAACACTTTGTGCCTAGCGCTGTCAAAGCCCAAAACAATAAAGCTTTCTTTGTATTCTGGTATTTTCTCAAACGCCTTTATCATCTCGTTGGCATAATTTTTGTTATATTCTAAAGTTGCAGTTTGAGGTCCCTGCGCTATTACATAGATAATGCTTTGATCCTCAATCGGAGCTAATTCGGATCGTGTCAACGCATATAAGGCATAAATTGCGATTAAGACCGAAGCTCCAAAAAAAAGCATGACAGAGCTATAATCCAAGCATCTATGAAGAGTCACTTGATATTTTTCTGCTACAAATTGAAAACCTCGTCGCACATACTGCTCAAAGCTGCTTTCTTGCGAAGATCGAAAAAGCCTTGAGCAAAGCATCGGTGATAAAGTGAGTGCAACAATACCTGATATCAGTACCGCGCTTGCCAATGCAAAAGCAAACTCAGTAAATAGAGTGCCAACCACCCCCCCCATAAAGCCTATAGGAGCATAAACCGCGATGAGTGTAGTAGTCATTGCAAAAATCGGCATGACTAATTGCCTTGCTCCTTGCTTCGCCGCTCGTAGTGGTGTTTTACCTTTCTCAATATGCCTATGAACATTCTCGGACACCACTATCGCATCATCCACCACCAAACCAATAGCAAGCACCATCGCTAATAAAGTGAGTAAATTGATAGAAAATCCCATTAGCATCATTAAAAATGCGGCCCCTATTAGACACAAGGGTAACGTTACCGCAGGAATAATGGCTGCCCTTAAAGAACCTAGACTCAAAAGAATGACCAGCAGGACTATGGCAACTGCTTCAAACAGCGTACCGAACACCTCCTTGATTGAGTCTCTTATGAACTCACTGGCGTCATAGGGAACAAAGACTTTCATTCCCCCGGGCATCTGTTCCCTTATACGAGGTAATTCCGCCCGAACAAGCTTCGCCACTTCGAGAGGATTTGAACCCGGCGTTGGGGTAACCCCGATGAAAAGAGCGGTATTCCCATTATACCACGCTGTAGACTCATAATCTTCTGCACCTAGCTCAGTGTTGGCCACATCTGACAGCCTAACTATCACTCCATTTTTTTCTCGAATGACTAAATTACTAAACTCTTTCGGTCTCGCTATGTCGGTGGTGGCACTGAGATCAACAGCCACATAAGCTCCTTTAGTTTCTCCAGCTCCAGATAGGTAATTATTTCTCTGTAATGCCTGTCTTATATCCGAAGCCGTAACGTCGCGAGCAACCATGCGTCGAGGATCCAACCAAACACGCATAGCATATGTTTTCTTTCCAAACATACGAGCTTTGGCCACTCCCTGAATTGCTTGGATTTGAGGCTGGACGACTCGTAGCAAATAATCGGTCATTTCCATAGGTGTCATAGTTTCACTATGAAACGCTAAGTACATTAAAGCCAACCGGCTTCCAGTTTGCACATCTATGACAGGATCATTTGCCTCTTCGGGTAGCACATTCCTTTGACTAGCAACCTTTGCCTGTATTTCAGCAACAGCATCTCCCGCATCGTAATTAAGCTTCATAAAAGCCTCAATCATCGATAGCCCTGGTCGGCTTGTAGCTTTTATAAAATCTATGCCGTTCGCCTCCGCTACAGCCTGCTGTAAGGGTGTAGTTATAAAGCCTTTGACCAACTCACTGTCGGCACCTGGGTATGTCGTCCTTACAGTTATTAAGGTATCCTCTGTCTTAGGATACTGACGTAATTCTAGATACTCTATAGACCGTAACCCTAGAACTAAAATCATCAAACTCAGCACGCACGCCAGTACGGGCCTTTGAATGAAAATATCGGTGAAGGCCAAAATTAATCCTCGGATGCGACGCTTAACATATCGGCTATTGAAACTAGCATACCATTCCGCAATTTGTTCTGACCAACTGCCACCGCCATATCGCCGACTTCTATCCCTCGTAACACCTCTACATATCGACCTTGGGTTTGCCCGATCTGGATTTGTTCCTTTTGCACCGTCAGATTCTGATTATTGTTTTTTATGATGAACAGGGTGTTACCATAAGGACTGTAGGTTATCGCAGTATCAGGTAATACGATTACGTTTCTCTTGCTGTCATCTATAGTAGATACTTCGGCGAACATGCCCGGTCTTAATAGGCCCTCGCCATTTTGGATGGTAGCCCTTATTTTCACGTTTCTGGTATCAGAATCTATAACAGGATCATAGGCACTAATCTTTCCCTTGAATTTCCTGTCGGGATAAGCAGACACTAACACTTCAACAGATTGACCTGAAAAAATACGACTTATAAACTTCTCCGGAAGCGCATAATCGACATGGATGGGGTCTTGCGTATAGAGCGGTACGATAGGATCACCGGGGTTCAAGTAGGACCCTAAATCTATCATGCGAATTCCCAAAACGCCTTCAAACGGAGCGTAAACTGTTTTTCGAGTTATAAAAGCCGATTTGGCCAAAACCGCTGCCTTTGCCTCTTCTAGTAGCGCAGCGGAATCATCTAAATCGGACCTGGGAATTTGCTTAGTAGAAAAAAGCTTTGAAGAACGTCTAAATTGACTCTCTCGAAGTTTTAACGTCGCCCTCAATCCTGATAGCTCAGCTTCTGGAACACCCACATCTTGCGAAATCAAAGGGTCTCCTTTTTGCACGCTCTGCCCGGACTCAAAATGAATTTTTATAGTGGTTCCCGGCAAAGGTGCGGTAACCTCAATACCTTGCTCTGCAACCATCGTTCCTACCGATGGCATACTCGTCTCCCATTCTGCCTCTATAGCTTTGACTGCCGTTACCGCAACCGGAGGAATGGATTTAGATGCTGCCTCTAACATTTTAAAGTGCTTATTCAATTTAATAGCTGCTATAGGCGTAAAAACGACCAAACCGACGGCCAACATCATGATCAACCGAATTTTTACACTTCGATTGAGTGTTCTCATGTCACAAGATCCCGAGAGTTCTCTTTATCAGGCATTTCCAAAAAACTTGACTTTATTCTTACGATTTCATCCCTAATAGCCGCGGCCTCTTCAAATTCCAGATCTCTAGCGTGTTGTACCATCCGATTCTCGAGCTCAACTACTTCTCTAAAAATTGCTTTTTGATCGAGACCAGTATACCTACTGAAATCACTTAGTGAAGAACGATTATTAGCCCTTTTGCCGGTAGAAGAACTTTGGGCCCCCTCCATTATATCAGTGACTTCCTTTACTATCCCCTTTGGAATTATACCGTATTTTAAGTTGTGCTCCCGTTGCACTGCTCTCCTTCGATCAGTTTCATCAATCGCACGCTCCATAGAACCAGTTATCGAATCAGCATATAAGAGAGCCCTACCCGAAATGTTTCTCGCGGCTCTACCTATAGTCTGAATCAATGATCCTTCAGATCTAAGGAAGCCCTCTTTGTCAGCATCTAAAATAGCCACTAGAGCCACTTCGGGAAGATCTAGGCCTTCTCTTAGTAGATTAATCCCGATCAGCACATCGAATTCTCCCAAACGCAAATCTCTTATAATTTCTACCCTTTCCACTGTATCGATATCAGAATGTAAATATCGGACTCGAACACCTGCATCCAGAAAATATTCCGTCAGATCTTCCGACATTCTCTTCGTAAGGGTAGTTACCAGAACCCTTTCGCCTCTAGCTACAGATCGATGGATTTCCGACAACAAATCATCCACTTGCGTGTTTGCAGGCCTGACCTCTATGGTGGGATCTAACAAGCCCGTAGGCCTTATCAGAAGTTCCGTAACAGTGCTTTTTCTCTCTTTTTCGTACTTTCCCGGCGTAGCGGAAACAAAGATCACTTGCGGTGACAATCTTTCAAATTCTTCAAACTTTAAAGGCCGATTGTCCAATGCTGAGGGCAAGCGGAAACCATAAGTAACTAAATTCTCTTTTCGAGATCTATCTCCTCTGTACATTCCTCCTAGTTGAGGGATAGTCACGTGGCTTTCATCGATTACCAATAAAGCATCAGTGGGTAGGTAGTCAAACAAGGTGGCTGGTGGCTCACCTTCACATCGACCCGAAAGATGGCGACTATAATTTTCTATTCCGGAACAGTACCCAATTTCCTGCATCATTTCTAAATCGAATTTAGTCCTCTCTTCGAGTCTCTGTGCTTCGACCAACTTATTAGTGCCTCTGAGAAACTCAAGTTGAACCTTCAGTTCTTTCCTTACAGTGTCTATCGCGGTCAAAACTGTTTCTCTAGTAGTCACATAGTGCGACTTGGGGTAAATAGTAAATCGCGGGGTATCTCTCTTACTTTCACCTGTTAGAGGATCAAATTCTGCTAATCGTTCGATTTCATCATCAAATAGTTCCACCCGCAAAGCCAGCCTGTCAGACTCTGCCGGAAAAATATCGATCACATCCCCTTTGACCCGATAGGCTCCTCGTTCTAACTCATAGTCGTTTCGCCTGTACTGTAATTCTGCTAACCGCCGCAGAATTGCTCTTTGGCTTACGACATCTCCCCGTCGGAGGTGCAAGATCATCGCATGATATTGATCTGGCTCCCCCAAACCATAGATAGCTGATACTGTCGCCACTATAATAGTATCTCTCCTCTCAAGGAGAGCTTTGGTAGCGGAGAGTCGCATTTGTTCCACGTGAGCATTTATAGACGCGTCTTTCTCAATATATGTATCCGAAGCGGGAACATAAGCTTCAGGTTGATAATAGTCATAATAAGATACAAAGTACTCTACGGCGTTATTGGGAAAGAACTCCCGTAATTCGCCATAAAGTTGCGCCGCAAGAGTTTTGTTCGGGGCTAACACGAGTGTAGGCCGCTGTATCGATTCTATCACTTTGGCTATTGTAAAAGTTTTGCCAGAACCAGTCACGCCAAGTAAAGTTTGGAACGCTAGTCCAACACCCAACCCGTTTACTAAGCTATCGACAGCCATTGATTGGCCTTTCGCCACACCGAAATCTGAAATAAGTTGAAACTTTCTATCCATAAAAGAATCCCGGTGGATGATGACTCATCCCTTTTAGCAAGACCGCCCTAATCAGTAACCCAACAATTCTGCTTAGCCCTGTACGGAGCCTACTGAATTGTCTGACAACAACTTAGATACGATTTCAAAATCCTCAGGCTCGTCGATCTCAGTCGAACACTGTTGAGGCATTATATAATGTCCTATCTTGCCACCTAGTCTCGATCCACTCACTTCTAATACTTCTCGCTTGGTGAAATAAAAAGCACCATTTTCTTCAATAGCTCCTTCAAATTCTTGCCGTCGAGGACGATTACTAGGTAAATAGTTTAGCGGCTTGTCTTTGAGGCTCCAATAAAAAGATTTCCTTATTACACCTGTGAAAAGAGAATCTAAACTCTGATTCTCAAATATACTTTTAGCTTCTATAAAATGACGAGATTCGGTCAAAGGAGACGTAGCTTGAATAAGGCACATGGCAGAAAAAAAACGATCTCTTAATACTTCCATCATTACTACCTCCGTAGCCGCAGTATCGGTAGCAGACTCTTCGCTGCGGCCTATCACCTCCACTCGGTCTCCAAACCAGTGCCTGACACTATCTTTTATCTCTTTGGAATCGGTGGCTACTAAAATAGAATCGAAACAGCAGCTATCGACAGCCGCCGTTAGGCTCCATGCGAACAAAGGCTTGCCGCCTAATTCCTTAATATTCTTGGAAGGTATTGATTTAGAACCGCTTCGCAACGGCATTAGGGCAATCCACTTCAAAATTCAGCTACCTGACTTTTTGCCGCCAATCGCTTCAGTTTAAGTCGTTGGGGTTCTTCAATATCCAAGATTTCTTTTGGCTTCACATTCAAAGCTTGGGCGACAGCCTTGCAATCTCGGGTAAGTCGTCTGAAGCCACCAGGCTCCAAAGACGCCGCATGGTCGGTTCCTTTCCAGGTCCTATCTAAGGTGAAATGGCGTTCTACCCACTCAGCTCCTAAAGTCTGAGCGGCGATATCTACAGCTATGCCTAAGTGATGTCCCGAAAATCCGACCGCCCTAACATTGTTTCCAAAATCCGTAATTAGTCTATCGATTTCAAATAGGCATACATCTTCGTGTGGCACCGGATAGCCTGAGGTACAAGCGTACAAAACGAGTCTCTCACTCGCCTCGGTTCTTCGAAATCTTTCTAAAATAGCCTCTTCTTCAGCCCTCGAGGTCATTCCCAAGGATATATGGATATCGCCACGATACTCTTTTATCAAAAAATCTATTAAATCATTGTTTAAATTGCATGCAGACGGGATTTTTATGTAATCAGGCTCAAGTAACGCTATTTCTCTAGCAGAAGTCACATCCCACACTGACGTGGCATACCCGACACTTAGCTCTTCACACCACTTTTTTAGTTCCCTATGCTGCTCTAAGCTGAACTCTAAAAATTCACGATGCTCGCCGTAGGTGTCCCCATAGCTATTCTCCGGGTTTGGATGAGGACTAGAATACTCCTTATGAGAAAGAAGCTCCTTATTATTTCTTTTTTGGAACTTCACATAATCCGCTCCGACAAATTCTGCAGCAACCTTGATCATCTCTCGAGCGATCTCCATGCTACCCTTATGATTACAGCCTATTTCGGCTACTAATGTCGGTGTTTTCATATTACCATCCCTCAACTTACTATTTTATCCATCCCGCCCCATAAGGAAAAGATTTTCGGAAAACGGTTTAATTCTAACAAAACCGAAACGATGTAGTACGGAATCCAGAGTTCTCACTTTGTTTTGAAGTTCTTCCGAACTAATTTTTGGGAATCTGTGATCGTGATACAGTTTACTATTCCTATGGCCTGGCCTGAGACCATTGATTTTCTTTAGCGTTGTTCTAGCAGTTCCCATCAGCCAGGCCTTAATAAACCTAATCGAGTCGACACGCTTGTCACCATTAGTTAAAAAGATTTCCGATTCAACAATATCCAATATTCTCTCCGAAGCAAAAAGACCTTCGGATGCCGTCAAATGTTTCTTCAGTAAATTGCAGTCAACTCGATTAACTTCTTGAGCCTCCGCCTTCTCTATCGTATTTATTAATTGCAGAACCTCCTGTTCCGTACCGGCCTTCTGGCTCAACCCATTGGGCAAATGATAGTCATAGTATTCGGAGTAAATGGGCTGATAACTAATCACAGGCTTTTCCAATAATGTTGCTTCTACGGCGGTTGTGCACACATTGTGAACAAGCATTTGGGACGCTAGTATCCAGGGCACAACATTACCCTCGTGTACAACCTCAACATTCGGCAGTCCGGACACGATATTCCGCCAAAAGTCATGATTTTCTGAAGGATGGGGCCTCAGCACAAATTGTGTCTCTGGTTTTCCTGACGATATTACAGACATTAAGGAAACAAAAGAACGAGCTATCCTTTCTTGATGTCGAAACATCCCAAGAGCAAACTGTTCGCTCATTCCTTCTCCCGTTCTACTCACTACCATCTCCGAGCTAGAACTATTTCGAATCAATAGATTTAGATCTTTCACAAATGAATTCACAAATGAAAAATTCGTGTTTATTAAAACAAATTTCCCATATCGTTGGCGGATCTTTTTCACCTCATCAGAGAAGATTCCTCTGAACTCTTTTCTCAGTAAATCCATCCTTGGGTTTCCCGTTACATGCACATCTGTCTGTCCGAGTCCTCGGTACCGACTAAACATCGAGGCATCATCGTCTCCCCACGCAAAAAGATGATCGATGGAAGAAAAAGTTTTCTCAGAGAACCTCCAATTGTCGTACTCTTCTGATTCGAATCTAACCAAGCTTTCTTCATCCCAAGCTACCACATGGTGACCGAGGTCTTGAATTATATTTAACATCAGAGCACTCCTGCGACGCATGCTTTTTGCCACAAAAACACCCTTTCTCAGTTTAGTCATCGCATAATTAACATAGGCTCTAGAACCTAAAATTACATCAAAACCCCTCTCCACCGCAAAGCATCCAAAAAGTAATTTAGAATCTAATTCCCTAACTTGATTTTCCACCGGCAATATAAGCAGAGCTCTTTGTTTTAAATCCAATTCAGATACAACCTTTTAAGTTTTCTTAAGAAAATTGACTACTTTTCGCCACAGCCTCATTATAGTTTTACTAGGATTAAGCATCCTACGGGCGACTTTTTGTCGGCGCCTAGGATCTAGAAAATCGCACGTATCATAGAGCAACCAAAATAGATAGCCCAATTTCCTAACTCCTTCTTCGGCGGTTCCCTTTTTACGGATAAAAAGTCCTCCTTTAACCAGGCCGAGCTCTGCCACTTTTCTACCACGCACTCTATCAAGTGTGTAGGTATTTAAATTGCTCATGACGCGCTGAGCAATACGTCTCTGACTGTAACGAGAACCCTCTATAAAAAAACAATCAATGTCTCTCAGGCTAGACAAAACATTACGTGTCTTCCGGTCCCTCTCTAACAGATCGTCGCAATCTGGGCCGTCAATAATAACCAAATCATAAAAAACGGCCGACGGAAGAACATCATAACTTGCTATAACTTTAACCCTATCCCGCCACTGACCAATGTTCTTGACCAACTGTTCTCGACAGTAGGGGTTATCTTCATAAACTTCAACATTTGCTTCACTCTCACTCAGTACGGTATATGTAAGGGTGCCAATACCGCCCCCTAATTCGAGTACTCGCCTCAAATTACTACTTTTACAGTATTCGATAACCGCTTCTATGTTCACTGGCGTAGCTATCGCGTAGGCCCCCACTTGGGAAGCGAACAGAGCGTGAATTTCCTGAGCTTTACGTTTTGCCATTTCTATAACTCAAAGTCCATAACTGTAAACCATTTCACACCCTTATTTAACGAATATATTATCAGGACGTAGATTAGAAGTAAGAAAATTGCTAAGCTCGTGTTACGTTCTGATTTTGTGACTTTGCCAATTATCCCCGGTAGCTCAGTTGGTAGAGCGGGTGGCTGTTAACCACTAGGTCGGCGGTTCGAGCCCGTCCCGGGGAGCCAGCTTAAAAATAATTTATCGAATATCTTCTAATGAGAGCAGGGCTGACGACGTGTGGCTCAATTTATCTCTCTAACGCAAACTCTACCTTCTTGAGCTCGGAATGAGCTTTTTCCCTAAGCATCAGAATCTCCTCCAGAGAAAGCTTGCGATGCTTTATTGGTTGTTCCAAAACAGTTGTGTACCTCAAATCCAGAACTTCCATATAATCTAATATTTTTCTAGCTTTCTTCAAAGAGGGAGGGATTTCAATGGTCGATAGAACGAAACCTAAATCATATCCGGCCCAACGGAAACTCAAGGCTTCTTTTCCATGGGACTCCATAAAGAGACCAGAAGATTTTTTAAGTAATATTTTTGCCGCTTTCCATTTGTCCATAAGTACAGCGAGGACACCCTTTCTATAAATCAAATCGGCGTACTCTCGGGAAGTTTCTCCTAACGACTCTCGATATATTTTTTCTGCTTTTTCAGCATGTCTATAGGCATCCCAGAACTTCCCTTGCGCGGATTTTGCTTTTGAAAGAGCCGTCAAGTGCCAAGCCAATCTTTCCGAATTTAAGCCGACATTATTCGCCACCCAATCAGTCGTTTCTTCGTAATATCTCTCCGCCTCCTCATATCTCCCCTGATACAAATACATGCTAGCCAATAAACTCTTAAGTAGCTTCGTTTGAAGGTCCTCTCGGCCAAGATCATCCTCCACAATAATTAACCCTTCTTGCATATACATGATCGCACGCTGCGTCGGAGACTGATCCTTGTTGAGCCTGTATTCACTGATTAGATATCCTTTTTGACAAATAGCTTTACCAGTTTCCCAGTGATCCACTCCTAAGTGATTTTTAAATATTTGAATAGCTTGATCAGACACCCTCATTGCGTACGTATGGCTCTTTTCAATGTCTTGAAAATGGTCCTTAACAGAGTACGTCTGAGTTATGGCATGTACTAGCCTAGAGGAAAGGCGAGCGACTGCTAAATGATTATCTCCCAGTGTTCCTTGACGCTCTTTTAATACTTGCTTAAGCAATCTGACTTGCTCGGACAAATCCCCCTTTGCTTTAGCCTCCTTAACTTCTTCCATCTTAATTAGAAAAGTAGACTTTTCTTGCCTATCCCAAAACAAACAACCGATAACGACTAGCATTGAAGCTCCGAGGATATATTGCCACCTATACTTAAATCCGCTAATGAATGTAATTGTTTTACCTCCCACGATGAAAATTCGAACGGCATTAAAATCATTTCTGGTTGCGTTCCCAAGCATTCTTTTGTTTAATGTCTTGCGATCGCTACAAAACCTAGACCTAATGCCAATTAGAATATTACCAAAAAATGTCGCTAATCAGATAGCCGCTGGCGAGGTTGTCGAACGCCCAGCCTCTATTATTAAAGAGTTAGTCGAAAATAGCATCGACTCAGGTGCTAAGTCGATAACCGTAAAAATGTTGAGTTCTGGAATTTCTCGAATCACTGTGTTGGACGACGGCATTGGAATGGATGCAGGCGACCTAGAGATGTCAATCAAAAGGCATGCTACCAGTAAATTAAACACTCTTACCGATCTCGATCACATTGCTTCTCTAGGTTTTCGAGGAGAAGCTCTAGCCAGCATCGCTTCCGTTTCTAAACTAGTAATTACTTCGAGAAAAAAAGCATCTAATACAGCAAATAAAATAGAAGTTCATGGAGGAACTCTAGTTTCAAAAATAAATCCTGCGGCAGGTAATTATGGTACGTTCGTGTCAGTCTCCGAGCTTTTTTATAACACTCCAGCTAGAAAAAAATTCTTAAAAAGCATGGCCACCGAAATGCGGCACATCAAGATGGCTTTACTAAGACTAGCCATCTCAAATCCTTACATTTCCTTCCAACTGTTCCGAAACGACGAGCTTATATTTAGCTTTAAAGCAGGAGAACTAGAGGAATGTCGAAATCGATTCGCCTTTTTAGTGGGAGAAGAATTTTTAAACAATTCTATCTATTTTGAAGGAGGAACCAAAAACGCTGACGTTTTTGGCTGGATATCTAGACCTACAGTTTCCGGGTCCACCGCTGCGCATCAAATGCGATTTATTAACAGTCGCTACGTGCGCGATAGAATGGTTGATATGGCCGTTAGATTAGGCTTTCGGGATATAATGTTTGGCAATCGATTGCCACCCTATCTTATATATCTATCAATTAGCCCCAGCTTTATGGACGTCAACGTTCACCCTAGCAAGGAGGAAGTGCGGTTCGCAAACCCTGATGAGATTAGAGATTTAATTAAAAGATCAATCCAAAAAGCACTGTCCCTCGATGGATTCGAGAATCAACTACAGAGCCAATCTTTTAACGTAGGGCTCCTCCAAAAATCGACGCCGAAAAGCTACGATATCGCAAAGGACCGGCAACATAATGAAGCTCTAACCAAGGGTAACACGGAGTTGCTGATAGACCCTCTGAAATCGGCGCGGCCCGAAACTAAAACTGGCCAATCATCCGAAGGATTAGCTGAAAATGACTTGATTAATCAACAAGGGCCGCTAGATTTGGGTGCCGCTATAGGGCAGGTTCACGACATTTTCATCATATCGCAAAACCCAAATGGAATAATTATCGTGGATATGCATGCGGCGCACGAACGAATAAACTACGAACAACTGAAAATGGAGTGGGAGGAAAATAAAAAAATCGCGTCACAAATAACACTTGTACCATTAATCATAAAAGTATCAGAGGAGGAAGCTGAGACTATAGAGAAAACTCGCCCGCAACTGGAACTGTTAGGCTTCGAAATGATCAGATGTGGTGAAAATAGAATTGCTGTTCATAGTTATCCTCTTCTTCTTAAAGAGAAAAACTTGGAAGAAATGTTCTCCCCTGTTAATTCGGACCTTCCGATTCTAAACAACCTTGAACGGTTTGAAGAAGAGATCGAAAAAACGTTAGCTAACCTTGCCTGTAAATCTTCTTTAAAGGCCTACGACAAAATCTCTGTAAAAGCAATGAACGCTCTACTTCGTAGAATCGAAAACACAAAAAATAGTGGTTACTGTTCCCATGGCAGACCTGTTTGGCGTTTTATGTCTATTTCGGAACTGGACAAAATTTTTATGCGAGGAAGATAGTTTATAAATTGATCTGCCATAAATCGGCGTATACTTCAAATTTCGATTAACTTAGGAGAAAATAAATGTTTGCATATGTGACCTTAGGAACAAACAATCTTGAAAAGGCAGGCAAGTTTTATGATGCACTGCTTGCAGAGATGGGGGCCGCTCGGGTGATGGAAATGCCGAACGCCATATTCTGGGCTTCAGGAGCCGGATCCCCAATGCTGTCGGCTATCACGCCCGCTGATGGTAAACCAGCCAGCGTGGGAAATGGAGTGATGGTCGCCTTGGCAGCAGAAAATCCTGCGGCAGTTGACCAACTTTATCAAAAAGCTATCGACTTAGGTGGAAGCGACGAGGGCAAGCCGGGCCTTAGAGGTGAAGCCTACTACATAGCCTATTTTCGAGATTTGGACGGTAATAAGCTCAATTTTTTCTGTCCTGCTAACGCTTAGATCCCGACAATCTGGATACGCTGAGCGATCGCGAGTCGCTCGGCGTCCATAGGGATAAAACAATTTAAAATTGAAATACAATGCTTAACGAGGTCTCATGTCGACTATTACGCGTGGTATGTCCCCAGATATCACCCAGCGCCCACGGGCCAGGATCATGTCCAGCAGCTCTCCAGTAAAACCCTTGTTCGAACTTCAGCAGTATGTTGTCTGACCAAAAATAATCTAAGGCCAATTTATTATAAGCCCCCGTCGAGCGAGGATCTATCGCGAATATGAATGACGGCTTTATGAGCCCAGCGGCTCCGTAGCTAGTGGATGCCGAAAAGGTGATGACAAATTCATCTTTGTCAAGTTGGTCCGTGTTCTCACTAAAGAACTTACCGCTAACCGGTAAACTATCTACAACCGCTTCTTCAACTGAATAAATCCCACGATAAAAACGACTATAATCTATATAATGCCGCCAAAAGACCTGCGAAGAGAGATAAAAAGTCCTCGTCGGGTTTAAAAATTTAATCCACGTCGGCCGATCTACTGCCAACATTACAACCGTCCTTCTCGCCGTATCAAATTGATCTCCATCGGGATCGATTGCACTAGGTGCATCAGGTGATATTTTTACCGGGATTCCTGTCGTAAAAGTAGTCTCCATCCGAAAGACCGATTGAGTAAATCGTTCCTCCGAATAATTCGCCGTTAACCCGACAACGTGAGATCTAGGATTAACAAGCTCTCGCACCGAGGTATGTGTGTTCCCTACTGTCGAGGATAGATCCTCTCTGACTCGAACTCCGGTGTCAGCCGAAAAGCCATAAAAATAATTTAAACTAAAATCTATATCTCCCCATATCGCCTTAAATCGAGCACCCCCTTGCCCATTTCGTAGTCTCCTTTTTGGGCTTAAATCTCGAATCTCAACTTCCAAATCTCTAAGTATTCCATCAACAAATATTGAATTGGGGATCTCCGGTAAACCCGCGCCTGTGAACGCCCACGGTCTTTTCGGATCTGTTGCAATCTTATTCGGGCGAAAATCGGCTGGAATCCAAACTGTCTCAAAAAAAGACTCCTCGAAAACCGAAAACTTCCCAATATCGTAAATCCCTCTCACCATCCACAAGGGTATTCTTATATCTTCCCAATATTCTCGACTCCAGTGCCAACTTAGATCTAGCGGATTAATGACATCCAAAGCTCGAAACCCGTCGGTTTCACCCCAAACTACTTGTTGTCTGCCGATTCTCAATGAGAATGGAGGCAAGGCCAGGTCTACATATCCTTCTCTAAGGTTAGCTTCATAAAGCCCTTGCTTGCCATTTGCGTTGGAGAACTCCCCGTCTAAGCTGTTTCGTATTTCATAAATTGAATCATAAACGCCACGCCCGACAAGGGTAAGGGTACCCTCCTCTAACAGACCCGAATTAAACTTATTGAACATCTGGCCTTCTCGCAGAAAATAGTACTTACTCTCTAACTGAAGAGTATTCCGCTGCATTATCGCCTCTGCTTCTTTAAACTTTGGTGTACGCAGTATGTTCTGAGCCTTTAAAAATCCCTCAAGTTCAATATCTTTTCCAACCGAAACTACTGCTCCACTATCATGAGAAGCACTGAGAAAAAAAACAAAGACAGCACTTATCCAAATTTTTCGTTCAATAGCCATCCAAAAGCCTTTTCTTAATTTTAAAAACTCTCCCATTATACTTTTTACCTTCTTCCACTCACCATATTCCTTAGAGAATAGAATTGTCTGGCCCTCGCAGAAGAAAACTCTCGCTTCCTGGTGTAACAGTGAGTGACTGTGCCATGCGGCTTCTTAGCATTGATATCAGATTCTCCTAAATGCAGAAAAACAAAGCTGCCGACGTTTTTTGAATAATCTTGGTCAACGAACGGCGCCTGCTGAGGCGTTTCGGTCGCATAACTCTCAGAATATTTAAGATAATGCTGGTTCATCCGTAGGAGCTTTTCGTCTTCTCGATCGAATCCAAACATCCATAGCGTCCAATAAGATTCCGAGTCTATGAAAACAATCCTGCCCATGTACGGGTGATCGCTTGACTTCGGTTCAATCAAAATCACGTGCGCATCCCGGACTTCCCATCTTGCTTTATGAGGTACCCATAAATGAGGTCCACCTGCCTCCGGGTTGTCTTTAACATTCATGGTTGCCAACACACTTCTCTTGCCTAAATATTTCCAGTTATTTTCATAAACTTTTCCGTTAAATCCGTTCATATCCTCCCTAATCAGATCCATCCCCATCAGCTCACTAGTTCTTTCCGAAGCTAAAGTTCTTCTAGGCTTTCTTTGAGACGGCATATAAACCCAACCGGAATTTTCTCGGTAATGATCTACATAACTGATAGACATATCCTTAGCCCCAGCCATATCCCTTGGCGACCGAAATTCCATGATTCGCTTACTCTTAACTTCCTCATAACCTTCGACCAGGCAAGTTTCCCCTCTAGCGTATGTTGAAGAAACACCAGTAAATTCCATTTTCCGATCTAATTTACCATTCTCACTGCGTAACCAAGTAGTCATCGGCATATCAAAATCATGTTGACCGGGTCTCCAAAGCATATTCCAAACCACCTTTTGTCCTGCCAGCGGGTCGTTTCCATCTATAGTTGGAAACGGGAACGCTCCACCAGTGAAACCTACTAAAACCCCTTTCTCATCTAACTGGCCTTCGTCGACGCTTCCCCCCCAGTCCGGAGGAGTCGGATAGTGACCTTTGGGCACAACCTCCATATCCATCCCCTCAAAGATATAATATTGCCATGCTGAAATTGGTATCAACGGTTCCAAGAATTCTTCCCTATCTTTCGCGGTAATTTTTTCTCCCTGGCTTATATCGATCACCCTCTGCGGTTTTTGACTTACCCAATCTAATAATTCATCGAAGGATTGGCCATCCGAACTCATGCTTTCACAACTTACAAAAACCGAAAGAAACATGATCGAATTGCTAGCAAAGCCTGATCTAGACCTACTTGCCCGGTGCTTTCTCATTTCTGGTACCTTTCTCTTTAACAATTTACCGATTCTACCCTTTCCAAAAAAATAATTCGTCATATCGTCTTAAATAAGCATAAGCTAGCCCCCTCTCCGATTGAAAGAAATGATTGCTCTCAGTCTTTGAATTTTTTCGGTTATCTGATTTTCGTTTTTCGGCAACCTTTCAAGTGCTGCCAAAGACCGTAAGGCTGACCCATAATCTCGGCGAGTTAAAGAAGAAGTACCAGCACGAAAATAATATTCCGCCGCCATAACATAGTCCTTCTGTAGTTCATAAGATTCAGCAATTCCAATATGTGCTAGTGGGTCTCGATTTTCTAACTTAAGGGCTTTAGAAAAATACTCTCTCGCTACAATGGCTTTTCGACTCCTTAAATTCACCAAGCCCAGACCGTTGTAGTATTCGTATTCTTTATCGTTAAGCTCGGCAGCATTTAAAAAAAAGAACTCTGACTTCTCAATCTTCCCTAAGCCAAGAGCCGCCTTACCAGCCAAAAAATACAGAACATCATTTTTCCCTTCTGCCGAAATCAACTGTTCAGCTAGCGACAAAGCCTGAGTGAAGTCACCCCTTTGTAAAGCATTCTCAGCATTCTCCCGAATATCTCTTTTTTCGACTTCCTTAATTTGTCCAGAATCGATTTGCTCAACGCTTCGCGATTCGAGAGAATTTCTCATCGGCAAAGATTGCAAAGTTTGCCGCGCCACAGCGTCGACCATTTGAAAAGCTATTTCATCCTGCTTGTTCCGAGTAGCAAAAAAAAGTCCTGTCGCCAACCCAACCGGGGAAAGCGGAATTGTCCCCGCGTCACTCCTTGCAGTTTTTGTTGCCGACCAAATTATTTCGTTTTTGCGATCAATTAATTCAACCGCTAAGCCAACTCTGGTGGCCGAATAAGTAACATAAAATTCGTTGCCGAACCTAGTGATTTGGGCACGCAGAAGCCCGTCGCAATCAATTTTGGCCAGAAAATCTCCCACATCTCCCGGCCTTCTATCCGGAACCCAAAGATCATCAATTACAGATAGCTCAATATCCCTATACTTCCGTGGAGCCAAATGCCCATACAATGCATTTCTTACTAATTCCTGCTTATCTAAATGCAAAAAATCGTCTTCAGTAGAAATATCTTCAACCTGACCCACCGCTATGCACTCAATATCTTTCCAGGTTTCTTGACCTTCTGATTTTACTGATTTGTCACTTTTTGGAGCGCTAGCAACTGGAACCGAGCCAAGAACCCTATTAGCGGCGTTTTTACAAGAGGAGGAAAAAACCAACATTACTACGACTGCAGTCCAATAACACCACCGCGTACTATTTAGTTTATTAACACTAAATCCCCTGCTTAAATATCAGTCCGGTTCAGGAGCCAATTGGTTTTCTATCACCAACTATTCTTCTAACAATTCACCAGACCCACCCATTTCCCCCGGCATATCTTTTTGCTTTGGGAGTCCATCTTTCACAGAAACCACTTTCTCCCCGTAAAAAACATGCAGCGCCGGCTCAAATTCAAGCTCCGGTAAAATTGCGGCATAAACATCAGTCAAGCCCATAGTAGGATGGTCTGTCATTATGTGGCCGCCGCACTCCTTACAGGCTTTCCTATGACTGTTATCTGTTTTAGCGAAAGTCAGAATTGCGTCTGCACCTTGTCTCACGGTTACGGATTCAGGACGCCAAAGTGTAAAAGCATTGATTGGGCCAGCCGACCAGTGTCGGCAGGATTCACAATGACAATAACCCATCGCCTCTGGCGAACCATTAACTTCTATCTGTACGCGCCCACAAAAACATGAACCTTTATATGTATCTGACATAACCTTCCCCTCTTCAAAAAAAATCTTCTATAACACGTAACCCTATATGAGGCCTTGTAATCTCGCTGCATCTCGTCTCAAATACTCAGGACTTCCAAGTAACTGTCGATTAACTCCGATCCTTTTAAACCAGTAATGCAATCCTTGAAGATCAGTAAAACCCATTCCTCCATGAACTTCAGTAGCCGTTTTAGATACGTATTTACCGACTTCTGACAAATGAGCTTTACAAAGATTTGCCTCCATATTTTCGTTTTCAAGAGAAGAGTCAATCGCGCAAGCAGCGTGCCAGACCATAGCTTTGCAGGGCTCTATCTTAGCTGCCATCTCCGCGCACATATGTTTTACAGCTTGGAAAGAACCAATCAATCGGCCAAACTGCCTCCTCTGCTTCGCGTACGCAACCGAATCATCCAACATTCTTTGGCATGCACCGAGAGTATCCGCCGCGATTATTACGCGAGCCCACGCAAGCAGCATAGTTAAGTAATCCCGATTAGGATTATCAAATTTTATTTCTTCTCCTGTGACACATTCTAGTGCAATTTCTCCGAACTGTCTTGTAACGTCTATAGTGCTCATTTCTCTAGACGATAAACCCGGGGAATCAGACGACACCAAAAACAGTCGTCTATCTACGTCCGGAATTAAAAACAGATCTGAATCGCTGTCAATTACAAATAAAGAACGGCCCGATAACCTGTTCTTCCTATAGATAATATGAGCATTCTCCTTGGCGCCGCTGTGCTCAGAAAAAGCCAAGCCAAACCGCAAATTTCCGGTGCCAAGTCGACTCAAATAGCGCTCCTTTTGCTTTTTGTCAGCTAGATTGATAGCCGCCGACGAAATTATGGAACCTAGATACGGTGTGGGAGCGGCGTAATACCCGAGGCGCTCCGATATCAGAACACTATCAACAGCTTTTAGGCCAGCACCACCAAACTCAGGATCCGATACAACTCCAAATAATCCGAAATGATCTAATTCCTCTTTTAATAACACACCGTGATTTCTTCGCTTGTGAAGATCTCGCAAGACCTCGATAGACACATTGTCGGATAAAATCCTCCCCAGACCTTCCAATAATATATTCTGATCCTCGCTGATTCCAAAATACATCTTTTAAACTCTTCTCAACGAGGCTCCTTGGGTAAACCAAGACCTCGCTCCCCTATAATGTTTTTTTGGATTTGAGAAGTGCCTCCGCCAATGATGAGCCCCAAGTAATACATGAAATGCTTTTGCCACATTCCAGAGTCTCGTATCAGCGGATCCGCGCCGTACAGATTCCCTAATTCACCTAGCACATCTATCGCTAAACCCTCGAGATCGTGACGGAGTTCAGTACCTTCTAGTTTAACCACCATGTTAGCAAGTCCCGCGTCTTCTTCATGTAGCCGCGCAGAAAGAACCCTTAAATCATTATATTTTAGTGCCAACATACGACCTTGAATCTTCATGAGTCGATCCAACCAAATAGGATTTTTAGATAAGGAATCCCCATCGATCGTCTCCGTTTTCATGAGATCGACTAAAGCATTAAATCGTGCCTGCGTCACATTCGGATCTCCCAGCATCGAGCGCTCATGCCCAAGAAGCGCAGTCGCAACCTTCCAGCCCTCTCCTCTTTCTCCAACGATTTGACCGGCAGGGACCCTCACGTTCGAAAGGAATACTTCGTTAAAACTCGCGTCCCCCGTCATAGTTTTCAAAGGTCTGACCTCGATACCGGGACTCGACATCGGGAAAATCAAAAAACTAATCCCTTTGTGTTTCGGAGCGTCAGGTTCTGTGCGTACCAGACAAAACATCCAGTCCGCAATATGAGCCGTACTCGTCCAAATTTTTTGTCCGTTTATAACCCATTCGTCACCATCTAATACAGCTTCCGTACGTAAACTAGCGAGGTCGCTCCCCGCTTCTGGTTCAGAGTATCCTTGACACCAAATCATGTTCCCTAAGAGTGTTTCCTTAATGAATTGGTCTTTTTGTTCCTCCGTTCCTCTTTTCAATAAAATAGGTATCAACATCGATATACCCTGCCCTACTATGCCCGGATGTAATCGTTCTTTCCCAAATTCCTCGGCAATTATGTGGCTGGCCATTGGATCAAAAGCGACACCAAAGCCCCCATATTTTTTGGGAATAGTGCGACCTGCGTACCCTTTTTCCACCAATACTTTTTGCCATCTCAATATTTCGGGCGACTTCAAATTTGCCCTGGCGTTACTATTATCTGGGGCATTTATTCGGTGAGTAACAACAAACTCGCGTACTTCCTTCCTTAATTGCACATGCTCACTGCTCTGATCTAAGTTCACTTTTTTCTCTCTTACATTTTTTGATTCGAATTCTGACTCACAAGAATGTTCGAAGCATGAAGGCTATCAACGTCCTCATTAGAGTAACCAATCGAAGTCAGTATCTCTCGGTTATGCTCCCCAAGACGAGGGGCAATTGGCGCTGGCCTACTCTCAAAACAATCGAACTGCGCTGCAGGACGAACTCCTCTAACTCGACCGATTCCGGGGTGATCATACTCCTTCACGATCTGGTTGTGTTTCACTTGTTCATTTTCC
Source organism: uncultured Gammaproteobacteria bacterium (assembly GCA_964642505.1). Lineage (GTDB taxonomy): Bacteria > Pseudomonadota > Gammaproteobacteria > TMED69. The sequence continues at coordinate 21,221 of CAZXQY010000015.1, forward strand.
AACATCTCTGGGCGAGTCAATATTGGAGCACATGGCACACCATTTTCCTCAAACCTGGCCAGCCAATAATCACTAGACTTTCCTTCAATAATTTTGGCAGTTTCAGCAAGACGCTCCTTGGCATTAATGAATCTAGCTGAGGTGCTATTAAAGCGTGGATCGTCCAACCAGCTCGGTTTTTCCAGGGCTTCACACATGCCGTTCCATTCCTCATCGGACATCGCTCCAGCGGTCACATATCCATCGCGCGTTCGAAAAACCAAGTCTTGCGCAATTTGGCCTACCCTCAGATCTCTTTTCTCATCCACTGAAGTAAGATTAATCATTCCTTCTGGCCAGATATAAGCAATCATGGCATCCAACATTGCCAAGTCTATGGTTCGACCTTTCCCGTTTCTCTCTCGAGAAAGTAAAGCAGCAGTGATGGCCTGAGCGGCAGTCAGCGCCGTCGTCTTGTCTGGAACGACCGTTCTAATCATTTGTGGTCTTCCAGTCAACGTGTCTGCCTGAATGTCAGTTATTCCAGATAGCGCTTGGATTACAGGGTCATACACTCTCTTACTTGCGTACGGTCCACTTTTCCCAAAACCGCTTATCGACACATAAACGATTTTCGGCGATATTTCCCGTACCACCTCTTCACCAAGTCCCAACGCTTCTATAGCTCCGGGTCTAAAATTCTGTACAAAAACATCAGCCTCAACTAATAATTTTTTTACTATCGCGAGGCCTTTCTTCGACTTTAAATCAAGAGCCAGTGATCGTTTGCCTCTATTGATGTTTAAAAAACCAGAAGTCATTCCATCCCTACCCACGCCCATCCGTCGGGTGATGTCTCCCTGAGGCGGTTCAATTTTTATTACATCCGCACCCTGATCTGATAACAACATCGTAGAAGCGGGTCCTGACAAAACCCTGCTCATGTCTATAATACGAAAGCCATCCAAGGGTGCTTGACTAAGTTCATAGCGAGCGGGTAAATCTAAATTACTCATTCAAACTCCAATTAAATTTAATCGTCATGGCCCAGCACCCTACTTATCAGCTCTCGTCTTAGAGCCAATTTGTTTTGATGAAAGACGGGCATGTCAAAGGTCGTTAACCTTCGACCGACCGAAACTGCGGACGTCTCCAAGTTTTCTTCAGTAGTCACTTCATCAAGGAACCCAACTTGGATCGCCTCTTCCGGAGAAAACAATTCGGCGTTGATAGCAGATCTTGTGATATATCTGGAATTTAACCGGTTGTTAACTAATTCAAGCCCCCAAGAAGGCAACGCCAACCCAATGGCCGTTTCGTTAAGTCCAATCTTATAGTCGCCTTGAATACCGATTCGGTAATCTCCTACCAAAGTCAAAAATCCTCCCAATGCCACTGCGTGGCCTGGAACAACCACTATAAGAGGTGTGGCCAAGCCGAAAAGTTTCATGAGAACTCTCACTCCTTCGGAGACCAGCTCATTAACCTCGTCTCGGGTTCCCTCTCGAATAACTTTCAAATCGAATCCGCCGCTCAAAAGTCCCTTGCGTCCTGTCAAAATAGTGACTTTACGATCACTAATTGATTTCTCCAAGGCCGCGTCAAGTTCGGATAGCATTTGAAACCCCATAGCATTCGCTTTGCCATCATCCATCCTAATAACGTGCATTTCTTCCAACTCTGTCACCGAAACGAACGGCATAAGATTCTCCTAAATTTCTTGCATAGGGTCAGGTCTAGCGTACCCAATCCAAACAGTTTGTCTTTTCCAAGATTTCTTCGAGATTACCTTTTTCGGTCAAATGAGTGAATTTATTCTGCAATTCGCTAAGCGATTTAGCATGATACTTCTGAGGCTTTTGTGCGTATTTTTTTCCTCTTAAATCCACTTCAAAGGATGGTTGATTTAGCTCCAATGCAGTTTTATTTGCTGAGCTCCAGGGTAGGAATAACTCTCCTACCTCTTTTAAAAGCGGTATCAGCGTTGACGAAAGAGATTCCCAACCTTCAAATGGCCCATCGTTCCGAGGATCGAGCATTCGATAGCCCCAAGCCAATGTATTTGGAGCTCTAGCCCTCAACAGTCCCGCACCGGTCGGATCAGACGATAATTCATAAATCTCGGACGCAATGCCAAAATCACCGAGACACGGCCTGCCGCCCAATAAATAGAATCGATCCTGAAGATGGTCCTCAAGTTTAAATACCAATGATTTCAGATAACCTTCTATTAGTTCCGCATTTTCCGGCGAAGAGCCAACAAATCCTCGCCGACCCACCATCCTATCGCTAACTTCTTGTACTTTAGCCTCCAATTTAGACCCCATACCGTGTTCAAGATTCATACCCAATATTCTGGAAGCAGAAAGGCGGTCTGTCTCGTGCCACCATCGGGTATGAAACATAAGTTTGTTAACCCACTCGTCTCCAAATTCTTCAAGGAGAATGGCCAAAAAGGCAAGTTCAACGCTTTCGGGTTCGATAGAAGGCAAGGGAAACTCTTTTTCAAGACGTTCCATTATGGGGGTAGAATCTTGCATCACGTGTCCCAAAGGGCTAATCACTAGCGGAATTAACGGTATTTTAGCAAGAGAATCGAACTCGGCTCGATTGGTCCCAGCCCTTATAGTCCACTCATGTGGAATCTGCTTGTAGCGAAAATACGCCCTAACTTTTACTGAATAGGGTGACATTTCTGACCCGAAAATGCGGTACTTCTGCATGCTTCCACTTACCGAATCAGTCGGTCAATAAAAGTTTTTCTATCAGCTGATTTACTCAGACTGCCTGTGAGGGACACAAGGTTTCGCAATTGTCGGCCCATATCAGATTAGCTCCAGTCTTTCCTTCTAATTCGTCCCGCGTTAAGCCGTCCACAATACCCACGACAGTGAGATCGTGACCAGTTCTATCTATGATAGCTAAATCGGAATAGACCCGATCGACACATCGAACTCCAGTCAACGGGAGCGTGCACTTTTCGACTATTTTTGGCGCTCCGGCCTTACTCACGTGACTAGAGAACATGACCCAAACTTGTTTTGCTCCGGCGACTAAATCCATGGCTCCTCCTACGGCTGGAGGTCGAGGTCCCGGGATATCCCAATTTGCCACATCTCCATTTGAGGCAACCTCATAGGCGCCGAGGATCGAAATATCTATATGTCCTCCCCTTATCATTGCAAAAGAATCTGCGTGATGAAAGAAAGAACCTCCGGGGAGAATACTCACGGCTTGTTTGCCGGCGTTAATTAGGTCCCAGTCTTCTTCTCCCTCTGCCATAGCAGGTCCCATTCCAAGCATCCCATTTTCCGTATGCAGAATAAATTCCCTATCTTTGGGAATATAGTTACCGACCAACATGGGCATCCCTATACCCAAGTTGACGTAACTACCATCCGAAATATCTCGAGCGACTCGTGTCGCTATATCGGCAGCCGACAATTTCATTTACTCTCCTCCCACTGGCCACATAAACGGACCATCAACTTTTATAACACGATCCACAAATATCCCAGGCGTTATCACTTCTTCCGGATGCACCATATCAACTATCTCCCGAGCTTCGACCAAAGTCGTATTACCCGCCATAGCCATTGGAGGATTAAAATTACGAGCTGTTTTCGAATAAGTTAAATTTCCCCACCGATCAGCTTTCGAGGCGTGTATCAAGGCCAAATCTGCTTTTATAGCCCGCTCCATCACATACTGCCGTCCATCAAACTCTCTCATCTCTTTTCCCTCTGCCAAAGGAGTGCCGTAAGCCGTCGCAGTATAAAAAGCTGGTATACCAGCCCCGCCAGCTCTAATCCTTTCCGCTAACGTTCCTTGCGGTACAGTCTCCAACTCTATTTCGCCGGCCACATATAGATCCTCAAATATTGTATAGTTTGAAGACCGCGGAAAGGTGGATAGCAATTTTCGCACCCGTCGGCGTTTGATAAGAGCGCCGAGTCCATAATCTCCGCCACCAGCCCCATTACTGACAATGGTTAAGTCCGTGATACCAACATCGCAAATCGCTTCCAACAATCTGACGGCCACACCGGCGTCACCAAAACCCGCGACCAAAATAGTCGCTCCATCCTTGGCGTCCTGACAGTTTTCCAACATTTCTGCCATGGTATCTCTACGTTTATCTATCATAAATTTGTTTCCTCAATACAATAGCAAGACCACTCGCAATACCTTAACATATCCTGACTTATACCAAAGGAAATCCTTCAGGAAATAGCTTGAATCGAACGAACGAAATTCTGTTAAATTATCTTCAACACAGCGACTATACTGTAAGTATCGGAGGCTACGGAGCTATCGCCGAGTACGAGGGATGGCCGATAGAAGTAGAGTCTACGGACTCAACCATAAATTTTTTTAGTAACAATGAAAAAGGCGCCTTCGTTGCGACGATACTCCCAAATAACGAATTATTCGCCCAAGAATCCCTTTCTTCCAATAATCGCTTGTGGCACCAAGAATTAGTCGTAACAGAAAAAATAGGAGGATCGACATACCGAAGCGGCAACAAGCTCGAGGAAGTCGGGCTGGACAACCAATCTTTGGCAGCTGAAGGGAAGAAGCATCTACTATTTAATCTAGGAACAGGTTTAGGCAACTCAATTTTCTGCGTTAGGACCGATGATAGGGAGTTAATCTCGGTGTTGAGAAACTATCTCGGAAAGCAGATAACCACAAAGAACCACCCAGCTATAGAATCGGTCGTCAAAGCGAGCCCAACCCGGGTGGTAATTTCAAAGGTAGGAAGGATTGAAGTTTATCAAAAAATCTCTCGAGTACGTACCCCTAAGGGACCCCATACTCATCTGCTGCCCGAATTGCTGAAAGAGAAAAAAACCCATTCCCAAAAACTTGTCTTACCTCCTAATACGATGCCAGTTTTAAGCTTTCATCCCAGAAGGATTAGCCGACTCAGTCCGCTGGGCGCTAAAAGCTGCCAACAATTTGACAGGATTTTGAAGTCGTTCGGAAATAGAGATTATTTTAATGCGAAAATTCAAATAATTAGAGCTCTAAGATCGAGAGAGTCGCCATTAAAACTCCTATCCAAAAGTTCGTCGATCGAAAATACTGCCCTTCGAGTCGCTCTGATTCAAAGTAGACACTACTTCCCTTCTGGGAAGCTAGCCACTAAATGGCTAGCGGAACTTAGTGGATGAGCACCAGAAAACCTTCTAACAGATACTACCCGGTTCTAATGGCAGGGTTTGTCACCGTTTTGTTGTGTTCAAACCTTATTGGGCCCGCAAAGGTTTGCATTTTGGAAATGCCCTTCCCCATCCCTTTGATTGGGGCCGCGATAGTGTTTGGAGCCGGCAATATTTTCTTCCCAATAAGCTATATTTTCGGGGATATCCTCACCGAAGTATATGGCTATGCTAAGGCTAGAAAAGTAATTTGGGTCGGTTTCGGTGCAATGATATTTGCCACAGCCATGTCCCAAATAATAATCTCACTACCTCCAGATAACGCAGAGCCATTTAACGAAACGCTACAACCGGCTCTCGTTACTGTATTTGGCACAACTTGGAGAGTAGTCTTTGGCTCTATGGTGGCATTCTGGGTGGGAGACTTTATAAACGCCTATATAATGGCAAAATTAAAAATCATAACCGCAGGAAAACATTTGTGGTCCAGAACTATTTCATCAACAATCTTTGGGCAAGCAGCTGACAGTTTGATTTTTTACCCAATCGCTTTCTACGGCATATGGGATTCCGAAACTTTACTAAAAATTATTTTATTCAATTTTAGTTTTAAAGTTTCAATCGAAATTTTAATGACCCCAGCAACCTATTTAGTTGTACACCAGCTCAAAAAGGCTGAACACGTTGATTACTACGACGCAAAAACCGATTTTAACCCTTTTTCTTTCAAAGATTGAAATAAGACGGATTTCTAATATGGTAACTTCAGGTTAAGTAAATCTGTCAGAGAGCCAACCTTTCAAATCTGATCCGATTTCGGAGTGATCAATACCGTAAGCAATATTTGCCTGTATAAAACCCAACTTAGAGCCGCAATCATAGCGAGCGCCAATAAATTCGTAGGCGTTGACTTCCCCTTGCGACGCAATTGCGGCAATCGCATCAGTTAGCTGTATCTCGTTTCCCATCCCAGCACCCAAACGTCTGAGTATAGACAAAATTTTTCCGGGGAAAATATACCGGCCTACTACTCCTAAATTACTTGGCGCTTTTTCAGGTCGCGGCTTCTCAACAATATCTTTCACCTTCCATATTCGACCGACTCTCTCGCCAGGATCGATGATTCCATACCTCACGGATTGTTCTTGAGGAATCGGCTGAACTGCCACTATCGCTTTTTGGCACTTCTCGTATTCTTCTATCATCTGGGCTAGACACCCCGTCCCATTACTCTTGACTAGGTCGTCAGGAAGAAGCACTGCGAAAGGCTGATCACACACGATACTTGAAGCACATAGGACAGCATGCCCTAAACCCAATGCCTCTGCTTGACGAATGTAGGAGCAAGACACTTCCGGAGGTATTATTTTACTTATACATTCCAATAAGTCTATTTTGTTATGTTTGTGAAGGTCTCTCTCTAATTCATAAGACTTATCAAAGTGCTCAGCTATTACACCCTTATTCCTCCCTATGACGAAAACCAATTCAGTCATGCCAGCTTCCACAGCTTCCTCTGCTGCATACTGTATTAGCGGCTTATCGACAATAGTCAGCATTTCTTTCGGACTTGCCTTGGTGGCTGGGAGAAATCTAGTTCCCAAACCCGCTGCTGGGATTACAACTTTTCGAATTTTGTCCAACTTCATCTCTCCTTGTTTTTCGGGCTTCATTTAGCTATTTATTTCTCCCCACGAAACCCCTCTAAAATCCGAGTCATTTCTTCCTTATTATTTTGTTCGACCGCCGACTGTAAAGCCAGCGCAATACCTCCGATCTCTTCAATATCTATATGACCAAAATCGGACAGAAGTAACTTATCATGCTTAGTTTTGCGTAAGTTTTCATCTTCAAAAAAAAGCTCCTCTTCAATCTTCTCTCCTGGTCTCAATCCCGTAAAAACTACTTGTATGTCTTCTCCTGGCGTATAGCCAGACAACTTGATCATCTGCTCGGCTAGATAAGTTATCTTAACCGGTTTCCCCATATCCAATACATAAAGATCTCCACCGTTACCAATCGCGCTCGCCTCCATAATTAACTGGCAAGATTCCGGTATGCTCATAAAAAACCGAGTTGCTTCTTTGTGGGTAACTGTCACTGGGCCGCCTTTATCAATCTGATTCTGAAACAAAGGGACAACGCTGCCCGCGGAGTTCAAAACATTACCAAATCTTACCGTTATAAATTTTGTAGAAGATAAGAAATTCATCCGCAAGCACACCAATTCCGCTAGTCGTTTCGTCGCGCCCATTATGCTACTTGGTCTAACGGCTTTGTCGGTTGAAATCAAAACAAAATTTTCTACTTCATGCCTTACTGCACATTCCGCTAGCGCTTTAGTTCCCAATACATTGTTCTGGATTGCTTGTCGCATTTGCCGCTCTAAAATCGGAACATGCTTATAAGCAGCGGCGTGAAAAACGACGTCCGGCCGTTCACTATTAAACAGGTTCTCTACCGTCACTAAATCACAAATATCCCCTAAAAAAAAGCCAACTGTTACACTCGGATAGGAACTTCTAAGGCATCGTTCCAGATCGTATAAGTTATACTCACTTTGATCTAACACGACCAAACTTCCCGGATTTAATGAACAAATTTGCAAGCACAACTCTCGACCAATAGAGCCACCACCGCCGGTTACTAAAATCTTTTTACCTAAAATGTTCTTCCTAATCGCTGTCCAATCCAACGAGATCTGTTCTCGACCAAGCAGATCATCTATTGAAAGGGCCCGTACCTCGCGTAAAGCCACCCTACCTTCTACTATGTCATTAAGCTTTGGAAGGGTTAGAAAATTTTTGCCGGAGCCATTGCATATTTCAAAAATTCTCTGCATTTCAGAGTCTGACGCGGAAGGAACCGCAATGACAATCAAATCTATTGACATTTCTTCCACCAATTCAGGAATGCTACCTATCGCCCCCAGGACTGGCACCCCATGGATCCGAGCCCCTAAAAAATTATAGTTGTCGTCTACAAACCCTATAGGCGAAAAATCTTTTTCTCTCAGCATTTCACGTACGACAGCTTCGCCAGCGGTCCCTGCGCCAATTACTAGAACTTTCTTACCAAACCCCTGCTTGAATCCAACACCGTTCCTATCTCTAATAACGCGAAAAAGCAACCTAGATCCACCTAAAAAAATTAGTAAGAAAACAGGATACAGAATGATTGTCGATCTTGGGATGTATTCAAGGCGATTTAGTACGAATAGGCTGATTATTATCACGAACGTGCCGACGATAGCAGATTTCAGTAGATTCCAGAGGTCTGGAAGGCTGGTGAATCGCCAGAGACCACGATACAAACCGAAATAGCCACCAACCAGACCCTGCGCTAATATGACCACAGGTGCAGCATTCAAACTTGCTTGAAAAAGACCATCTGGGGGTAGTTCGAAATTAAAACGTGCAAAAAGAGAAAAGGTCCAAGCGCAATAAATGGCAAGCAAATCATGCGCCACAATAACTAACTTGAAACTAATAACAGGCATGTAAGAATATCAAACCGTTCAACTATATAGCTTTCTGAGATAATAGCAGATAAACGCCATGACACCGAAGGTCGTCAAAGTGCAGTAAAGGGACAAGGCAGGATACTCTATCGACAAGAAGAATAAGGGGCCTATACAGAAGAAATGCAACGCTATCAAGGCCAGAACCAATTGTCTCGCACTAAGACCTTGCCTCAGTAAAATTTGATAAACGTGACTCCGATGACCTTCCCACCAACTCTCACCTGAAAAAAATCGATAAATCAACGTCAAGACCGAATCACACAAAAATGGTGATGCCAGGATAAGAGATGGATAAAAACCCAATCCTTTTTCATAGCTGAAAAACGCAAAGGATACGCAAAGGCTACCAAGAAAATAGCTCCCCGAATCGCCCATGAATATTTTTGCAGGTCTCCAGTTGAAGACGAGAAATCCGCTAACTACACCGCAGAGGACTATAGCTAAAATAGTCAATTCCGATTCGCCCACTTTAGTGAAAAGATAGGCATGTAGAAGAAAATAGACCACCGACTGGGACGCTGCCAGGCCATCAGAGCCGTCCATAAAATTAAATAGGTTCACCGCACCTACCATAAAGAGGGAAAGTAAAATAATAACCGTTACCAATGGAAACACGTCATCTCCCTTTGATATCGCGTTGTAGATAAGCCATGCAGCCAAGATTGAGGCAATCGAAACCTGTAAAAGAAATCTTAACGAGACCGTTCTTGATCGAAAGTCGTCCACTGCTCCAACCACTAGATAAGCGGAACTCGCGACTAGCCACGCCCATAAAAAATCTACTTCGAATTGAATAAAACAAATCGCGATCCAGCAACTAACGCCAATAGCTATCCCTCCACTGGTTGGTGTCGCCTTCTTGTGCATGCTTCTGTGATTTGGGATATCCCAAAAACCAGCAGAACCCAACAATCTCACGGCTCCGTAAGTTAAACAAAAACTTAGAAGAAAACCGCTTAAAAAGTGGGCAAATTGATCGATTATCATACTATTCAATTATTCATTCGCCTTTCATCGAGGAGAACCAAAAAAGCCAATTCTATCGGATGAGCTTATCTATTTTCTGCCACCAAAAACTCAGATGCTAAAGTTGTATAATTGGTCTCCTTTGAACTTCTAGTATTCTGTGGTACAAGAGAAGGAACTCACTGTTTATTCTATCACTAGAAAACTCGGTCTCGACGATTACTCTCCCCTTAGACCCTAGTCTCCGACAAAGGTCGGGATCGTCAAGTAAAGTGACCAGCGCATCCGCTAAAGCAATCGAATTCTCAACCGGAACAAGTAGTCCATTCTCTTTGTGCCGGCAAATTTCTCTGCAACCAGGAACGTCCGTCGCTACAATAGGCCGTCCGGTTGACGCGGCCTCCAACAAGGACTTAGGTAATCCCTCTCTATAAGACGGCAGACAAACCAAATAAGATTCTCGATACAACACATCCATAGCATCACACTCACCTAACCATTCGACTATCCCCTCACTGACCCAGTCGAACATCTCACCCGATTCAACAGCAGAAGGGTTCGATTTATCTAACGGACCAGCGACAACAAATTTTACGTCAGACCTTCGAGTGCGAATCATCCTAGCGGCTGAAACGAATTCGCGCAGTCCTTTGTCACCTAGCAGCCTAGCAGGGAACAATATCTGCCTACATTTAGCTTGCGACGGTTCTGAGAAACGGAACAAATCTGTATCGACGCCAGAACCTCTAATAACGCTTGTCCTCCCGCTATCATCTCCTCGGATCTTTTTTAGTAGATTATAGTCGTCACCATTTTGAACGACACTCCAGTAATTGGATTTTCTAAGTAACAATTTCAATAATAATTCAGCAATCGACCTGATGACTTTCGCTTTTATCGCTCCAGATGTAAACAAATGGCCGAAACCAGTAAAAGCGCACAATAAACTTATATCTTTTCTCCCTAAAAGACATAGGCCCGCCACAACACACATTTTAAGAGAAACCGCGTGTACAACGGCAGGTTCGGTATGAGAGATACACTGTCTTACTTGGTATAGCACCTTCAATTCCGAAAAAAAATTCACCACGGATCTCTCAAAAGGGATATGAACGGTCTGCAAATTGAACTCGCCGTCTTCGGTGTTCCGATCGGAAAGTTTTGTAGCAATTACGACTTTATATCCGGCAGACTCGGCTTCCTTAGCTAGCGACAAGCGATGTGACATAAAATACTTTTCTTCGGACACAAGTAGCAAAAGGCGTGGCCCACCACCTGATAAAGCCGCGTTATTTTTTTTACCGGGGAACCCCATATACTTATCTTCCCCCTACCAGCCATCTAAAGTAACTTTTTATCACCAGCCACCGGACTCAAGTTAACTGGGCAACCTAAAACGCAAATCATCGTCCTACACAGTAGTATCGAAACCCGACTTTTTCTACGATCTCTCTCTCATAGATATTCCGAAGATCTATTAGTATATTCCCCCTCATTTTCTCCTTCACCTTCTCAAGATTCAACCCTCTGTAAACATTCCATTCCGTCATTATGATAAGTGCATCCGCTTTATCAAACACATTATCTAATAATTGGCAAAATTCTATTCCCGTGGGCAAATTTTTTTTTGCCTCGATCAATCCTTTAGGATCGTGAGCCATAATCCTTGCCCCTCCGTCTAACAATTTGGGAATTATATGAAGTGCGGGAGATTCCCGCACATCATCTGTTTCCGGTTTAAAAGTCAACCCCAAGACGGCAACATTTTTCCCTTTCTCGGATCCACTCATCGCCTGGCGAATTTTTTTTACCATCCTATCCTTCTGAGCTGAGTTCGCCTCGATAGCCGCCTCAACAATTCTAAGGTTCTCTCCCTGCTCACGGGCTGTACGCACCAAAGCCGCGGTGTCCTTGGGAAAACAAGAGCCGCCATACCCGGGTCCCGGATGAAGAAACTTCGGTCCGATTCGCCCATCCATTCCCATACCCTTTGCAATAGCGTGAACATCGGCGCCTATGCGCTCGCATAAGCTAGATATCTCATTTATGAAACTAATCTTTGTAGCCAGAAAGGCGTTAGAGGCATACTTAATTAATTCTGCACTTTCTAAATCAGTCAGAAGAATAGGCGTCTCTCGCAAATTCAAAGGTCTATATAACTCAATCAGCAGTAATCTAGCTCTCTCGCTCTCCACTCCCACCACAACCCGATCAGGTCTCATAAAATCCGAAATGGCTGCTCCTTCCCTCAAGAATTCTGGGTTTGAGGCCACGTCAAATACTGCAGTTGGATTTGTCTTTTTTATAACCGCCGACACTTCGCGAGCAGTGCCTACAGGTACTGTCGATTTATCCACGATAACGGTATACCCGTCCAAATATCCAGCGATTTGTTCGGCCGCCTCAAACACATAAGTTAAATCAGCAACTCCGTCGCCTCTCCGAGAAGGAGTTCCCACCGCAATAAACACAAGATCAGCTTCTCCAATGACTCGATCTAAAGTCGCGGTAAAATTCAATCGACCCTCTTTATTGTTTCGTGAAACAAGAGCATCTAGACCGGGTTCGTATATTGGTATCTTTCCGTCATTAAGCGCCTCTATTCTTTTCTGATTCCGATCTACACAAGTAACATCAGCACCGAACTCTGCAAAACAAGCCCCGGATACCAGACCCACATATCCACTTCCAACCATAACCACCTTCATTTAATCACAACCTCCAAACCGACACGCCGTCAGGCGCTCCCTCTTTCGGCAAGGCAGCCTTGACGTCTAAGACAGTACCCGAACCATCGATCTTCACACTGTCATAAAATTCCTTCCAATCCAACATCCGAAACTCCTCGTGGGGAACAGCATAGATCACCACTTTTGACGGGGATAGTTCAGCGAGAGCCTTCAACTTACAGCGATAGATCTTTTCTAGATCCTCCGGATATATAATCGGGTCGCACAGTTGGACTTCGACATCGTAACTTTCTAGGTGATTTACAATTTCAAAAATTAAGGAATTCCTGAGATCCGGCACGTTCTCTTTGAAGGTTACGCCTAAAATTGTCACCAGAGAGCCTTTAACCTTCTCTTCTAATTCAACCAGGGCACGCACGGCTCGCTCCGCCACATACCTACCCATCCCATCATTCAAACTCCTCCCAGACAGGATTACTCTAGGATCATAGCCTAGCTGTTGGGATTTGTAGGTTAGATAGTAGGGGTCGACTCCGATACAATGACCTCCCACTAAACCAGGCTCGAATGGTAGAAAATTCCATTTGGTTTGAGCCGCCTCAATGACATCGTGTGTATCAATGCCCATCAAATCAAAAATTTTTGCCAACTCATTCATAAGAGCAATATTGACATCTCTCTGTGTATTTTCGATGACTTTAGCAGCTTCCGCCACTTTAATAGAACTTGCCTTAAACACCCCTGCATCCACTACCGAAGCATAGGTTCCCGCTATAATGTCTCTAACTTCATCTGATTGGGCAGACACCACTTTTCTAATAGTTTCAAAACGATGATCTTTGTCGCCCGGATTAATGCGCTCCGGAGAATATCCGACGTGGAATTGATCGCCCGCAATCATGCCCGACCCCTCTTCCAAGAGAGGAATACATTCTTCTTCAGTTACACCAGGATAGACCGTAGACTCATAAACCACGATATCACCTCTTTTAAGCACTCTTCCTAGCATAGAAGACACCGACAAAAGGGCATCCAAATCGGGCTTTCTCGCCTTATCTATTGGAGTCGGCACCGCGACTATAAAGAAATCTGCCCTCTTTAGATCCTCAGTCTTTGCAGTGAAAAATAGGTTCTTACTTGCGACTTGCTCAAAAGAGATTTCTTTAGTTCTATCGTAGCCAGCCTTTAACTCAGACACACGTCGGTCGTCTATATCAAAGCAGATAGTCTCACCTAATTTTGAAAAAGAAACAGCTACAGGAAAACCCACGTAGCCTAAACCGATCACCGCTATCTTTCTGACAGGCCTCAATTTCCGAAAACTCCTTACGAAATTTTGTAATACGATTTAAACCAATCGACGAATTTAGCGATGCCCGCTTCAAGGGAAGTTTTAGGTTCGTAACCGGTATCTACTTGGAGATCATTGACATCGGCGAAAGTCTCGGGGACATCACCTGGTTGCATTGGCAGAAAATTTTTCTTTGCTTTTATCCCTAATTCATCCTCCAGCATACCAATCATATCCATTAAAGCAACTGGGGAACTATTCCCTATATTGTAGAGCTTATAGGGTGCAACTGAGCCTCCTGGCCCATAAGATTGGTAATCTTGTCCTTCTTTCTTCCTGGGTTTCAATTCCGAGGTCTTAATAACTCCAGTCGCGACATCATCGATGTAAGTAAAATCGCGCCTATGGTTGCCTTCGTTGAAAACATCGATACTTTCTCCAGCCAAGATTTTTTTTGTGAATAAAAATAGCGACATATCAGGTCTACCCCAGGGTCCGTAGACCGTGAAAAATCTTAGCCCGGTAGTAGGAATATCGTATAGATGACTGTAACTATGGGCCATGAGTTCGTTTGCTCTCTTAGTTACTCCGTATAAAGCTAACTGGTGATCGACAGGATCTGAAACCGTGAAGGGCATCCTAGAATTACCACCATATACTGAGCTAGAAGACGCATAGACTAAATGCTCCACTCCGTTGTGTCGACAACCCTCTAGAATATTTAGGAAAGCCTGTATATTGGAATCGATATAGGCTTGAGGGTTATCCAAGGAATGCCGAACACCCGCCTGCGCCGCTAGATGAACGACCTTCTGAGGTTTTACAGAGTTAAAAAGCTCTTTGACCAGAAATCTATCCGACAGGTCTATTTTTCGAAAATCGAACCCGGACGCTGTTCCGATCTGGCCTAACCTAGCCCGTTTCAGCGAAACATCGTAGTAATTGTTGAGATTATCAATTCCTACCACCGAATCTCCTTTAGAAAGTAACATCTGAGTCACATAAAATCCGATAAAACCTGCCGCGCCGGTGACCAAAACATTCATTAATTAAATTCTCGCTGTAGTTACGATCATTCTGAGTATTGTACACGTCCGCAATCGAAAATAGTCTTCTAATTTAATTCCTTTAGAGCGGGTGACCTCAACTCTAATCTGGTACTATCATATTCCTACATATTTCAATCACTATTGAGGAAAAATAATTGTGGAAAAACAGCCTGAAGGAATCGATTCTTTATCAATAGACACTGAGGACCTGTATAGAGAAGAGTCTATAACTGACCGGAAAGCCGCCACCGTCAGACGCTTGGTCCCCGTCAAAAAAGACGGTACCGAAGATTCTGAAAGACAAACAATATATATAGGCGACACTACCTTGATGACACAGATGGGCCCGATCCCTGTCCAATTTCCACTGGAAGCTGCTACCCTAGAACAGGCCTTTGAATTATTCCCAGAAGGTCTCAAAGGCGCTATCGAAAAATTGAACGACAGAGCGAAGGAAATGGCTAGAGAAGAAGCGTCTCGTATAGTTGTTCCTGGACAAGGACCTAGCCCAATGCCTACAGGAGGAGCCGCGGGCGGGAAATTCAGATTGGAGTAGCGAACTTCTATAGAGTACGGATTTAAGGGGCATTAACCATAACAGGGCAAATTTCTAGATCTGCAGTCGAGCTGGAAATATCAGATTTGACTATTGAGCGCGGCTACCACAGGGTCGTTGAAAACTTCAATCTTGAAATCCGAAAGGGGAGCATAGTCCACCTGGAAGGCAATAACGGTAGCGGGAAAAGCTCAATTCTAAGAACCGTCTCTGGTTTATTTCCTTTGTATGAAGGTTCTGTGAAATGGCGCGGCACTCCTATCGAATCGATAGACTCGTACTGTGACAACGTGAATTATTTGGGACATTTTGCAGGACTTTCGCCTGAGCTCACGAGTATAGAGAATCTAATTTTTTATAAACTACTGTCAGCTTCCAAGAAACCGGCATTGGAAATACCTGAAGCTCTGAAAACGTGTGGAGCGGACTACTTGAGTTCAAAATATGTTAAACACCTGTCTGCCGGCGAACGACAAAAATTGGCCGTAGCTAGATTACTTATGTTCAGTTGTCCCTTGTGGCTTTTAGACGAGCCATTCAACTCACTAGATTCCGACACCCAAAAGATTTTGGAAGAAAAAATTGATGGGCACTCTTTGACAGGAGGTATCGTATTGATGACTAGCCATCAATCCTTTAAAACTGTACAACCTCTAAACTCAATAAGGTTAAAGGCAAAATAATGGGGACTTTTCTTGCTACCATAAGGTTTGAGCTCAGAAAAAAAACAAGGAGTTCTGGAGAAGTCTGCTTTCCAGCCATATTCTACGTACTTTGCATAATCTTTTTTCCGATTGCACTAGGATCCGAGACGTTTGCACAAAGTGGGGTCGCATCCGGTGCCGTATGGATATCTGCCATTTTGGCCAGTAGTATTTCCTTGGAAAATATTTTTCTCAGAGACTATGTTGACGGTTCTATGGAGCTGACGGTTCTATCTGGAGCCGACCTACCTACGTTTTGTTTGGCCCGCGCCACCTCATATTGGCTATCATCCGGTTTAATAATCCTTGCTACATCCATTCTAGTAATCGCAATTCTGGGGATAAAAGCTCATGAAGGTGTGATTTTGATCGTGTCTTTGTCTATTGTCACAGCCTCCATCAGTCTAATAGGCGCGGCCGTTAGCGCCCTGACCGCGGGCCTGCGCGCCGGTTCTCTACTATTAGTAACCTTGCTATTGCCACTCCTCGTCCCGCCAGTGATTTTTGGCGCTAGCGCTACGTTGAACGCTGCAAGGGGTTTAGATTCCGGCGCGGAGCTGTTATTCCTGTCGGGATTTTTTGTC
>CAZXQY010000016.1:0-35891 GCA_964642505.1 uncultured Gammaproteobacteria bacterium
CAGGGTCGAGTTGTTGTGATTGGCGTGGGTAAATCGGGGCATATTGGACGTAAAATTGCGGCAACTTTCGCAAGTACAGGAACGCCGGCATTTTTTGTTCACCCTGGTGAGGCCAATCATGGTGATATGGGGATGATTAGATCTGGGGATATAGCCTTGGTTTTGTCGAATTCTGGAGAAACCAAAGAAGTGGTTATTTTGCTGCCTTTAATAGAGCGATTGAAGGTTCCTTTGATCGCAATTACCGGAAATTACGAGTCTACTTTGGCTCTAGCTTCGGATTTCCATCTGGCGGTTCCTGGTGAAGAATTGGCCTGTCCTTTAGGATTAGCTCCGATGTCGAGTACTACAGCTATGCTATCTTTGGGGGATGCCTTTGCAGTTGCTATTTTCGAGAAAAGAGG
Source organism: uncultured Gammaproteobacteria bacterium (assembly GCA_964642505.1). GTDB lineage: Bacteria > Pseudomonadota > Gammaproteobacteria > TMED69. Next base: position 405 of record CAZXQY010000016.1, read on the forward strand.
TTTCTCTCAAGATCAATTTGCTCTTTCTCACCCAGGTGGGCTATTGGGGAAAAAGTTAATATTACGAGTAAAGGATATAATGCATACCGGTTCGGCTGTGCCGAAAATCGAATCAGGCGCGTCTGTTCTAGATGTAATTGTCGAGATAACGAAAGCGGGCCTAGGTTTTGCGGTAATAATCAATAAAGAAAACGAGGTGGAGGGTGTTTTCACCGATGGAGATTTGCGACGGATTCTTGAAACGAGACTAGATGTGCTTCGTGATCCAATCGATCTGTTTATGACTAGAGGCTATAAAAAGGTATCGAAGGAGAAGCTAGCTTATGAGACTTTGATAATGATGCGAGATCTAAAAATCAATGGGTTGCCGGTGGTTGATAAGCAAAAACAACTAATTGGAGCAGTAAATTTGCACGATTTATTGAAATTGGGATTCAATCAATAAATATAGAAACAAGAGGTATACAATCGATTCCTGATAAATGTATCAGATTTTAAAGGAGCATGAAGAAATAGTGTCTTGGAGAATTTCTAGTTTTTTTGTTGTTTTTGCGTTTCTTAGCTTTTTGCTTTTAGAAAATGTGGGCGAACGTCTAGGAAAGAAAGAAAAAGTGGCTTCTAGGGAACCAGACTACTATTTAGAGTCCATGGTTAGGACTACTACTGATATGATGGGTGGGTTAAAAAATATTTTGCGATCCCAATTGGTAGAGCATTATCCCGACGACGATTCAATGGAATTGTCTAAACCACACTTTGAAATTTACAACGAAGAGGCGCAGCCGTGGCACGTGGTTTCCGAGAGCGCCTGGGTCAGTTCCGGAAATGAAGTTGTTTTGCTCCAGGGAAAGGTAGATATTTGGAAAAACGATGAACTTGGACGGAAAATTTATGAAATTCATACCTCCGAAGTTAGAGTTCTTCCAGGTGAAAAATATGCGGAAACAGATAAGCCGTCAAAGATAATTGGGCCCGGGTCGCAGACGAATTCTGTAGGTATGAGGGTCGCTTTTGCTGAAGGAAGGGTTGAGTTAATGGAGCGTGTGAGAAGTAAATATGAGAAAGATTAGTGACATTTCTTTGTTGCGGGAGTCAGAACTACTCTACGTGAAAAGATGCTGGCTAATATTGTTTATACTGCCTTCGGTGCTGAGCGCTTTGCCAACTGATGTAGATCAACCTATTGAGATAGAAGCTGATTTCGCCGAACTGAATGATGAGAAACGAACCACCATTTATATCGGTAATGTAGTTGTTATTCAGGGGTCGATTCGGATGACTGGAGATAGTTTAAAAGTTGTTTTGACAGACGATAGACAAATCGAGGAAGCGCATCTGGAAGGCAGACCGGCTACATTCAAACAAACTCCTAATATTGGTGAGGAAGATGTAGAGGGCGAAGCAAAAACTATCGAATACTTTTCTGACAAAGAAATCGTACATTTAATTGATGGCGCAAAGGTAATCCAAGGGAAAAGGCTTACTCAAGGACATAGAATCAACTACGATATAGAAAGAAGCATCGTGACGGTACGTTCTTTAAGAGCTAATATGATCAATAAAGATAGGGTGGAAAAAAATCGATCGCAAAGAGTTAAAATTATCTTGCCACCCCCGGAAGAAGAGAGGGGGGCGGATTAACGACGCTTAACGTTTCTTAATCTGAATTTATTAGTTGTGACTACTCTAAGAATAAAAAATCTAAGCAAAACCTATAAGTCTAGACAAGTGGTTCGAGATGTTAGTCTAGAGGTAGAAAGCGGTGAAATAGTCGGATTGCTGGGACCGAATGGAGCGGGTAAAACCACCAGTTTTTATATGATAGTAGGGCTTGTAAAAAGCGAGGGTGGCTCTATTTTGCTCGCAGATGAAGATCTTACCAAACTTCCGATTGATGTTCGGGCTCGCAAGGGTTTGGGATATCTACCTCAAGAGGCTTCTATTTTTCGAAAGATGACCGTAGAACAAAATATAATGGCAGTTCTCGAATTAAATAGTAATCTCAATAACTCTCGCAGGGAGGAGAGGCTCGAAGATTTACTTACGGACTTCAATATAAGCCACCTTCAGGGTAGTTTGGGCATGTCATTGTCCGGAGGAGAAAGAAGGCGAGTAGAGATCGCCCGCGCTTTAGCTACAGATCCTTTTTTTATTCTACTGGACGAACCGTTTGCAGGTGTGGATCCAATATCGGTCGGAGACATCCAGAAGATTATAGAAAAATTGAAGGGATCGGGAATAGGGGTTCTAATAACGGACCATAATGTACAGGAAACCCTTAGGATCTGTGATCGGGCTTATATAGTAAACGAAGGGAAAATCATTTCTGAAGGTACAGCGGAAAAGGTGATGGCGGACGATAATGTTAGGAACGTTTATTTGGGGGAGTCTTTTTCTTTGTGAAGACATTTTCTTTTTTTGAACCGTGAAAATAGCTACGAAAGGCGATAATGAAGCAATCTCTTACGATAAAAACCGGTCAACAACTAGCTATGACCCCTGCTCTGCGTCAGGCTATCGAATTACTAAATCTACCGTCTCAACAGATTGAGGCGAAAATTCAAGAAACCCTAGATTCAAATATCATGCTGGAAGAAGATGAATCTTCTACTGAGACTGAGGTGTCACTCACAGAGGTTGATGAGGAGAAAATCGATCTCGACGAGGACGCTAGTGGTTTGGTTGGAGAAGCGGATGACGAAGAATTTGTAACGGGCCTTGAAGCTGACCGAGGTGCTAGCATAACGGACGATATCCTCGGTTCTTCCGAAAATGAAGTGTTATTTGAAGATTGGTTGCCTGGTAGTTTAGATAGAGATCGAGCGAGGCAGTTTGAAGTTTCTTCTGGTTCCTCGGATTTCCATTCAAATCGCGAAAACGGAGCAGAGTTTTCTTCCTTAAGACAGTATTTACTTGATCAACTCGAGCTAGTTAGTGCTTCCGATGAACAGAAAGCGATTTCGATGGTTATTATAGATGCCTTAAACGAGGATGGTTTCCTGTTGGTGTCTTTGGAAGAAATTCTAGTGGCGCTAAAACTGGGAGAGCATATAGCCTCAAGGGACATGAAGGCTTCTGAATGTTTAACCGTCACTGATATAGAGTCGAATCTGAAGGAAATAGTTCAGAATTTTGAGCCAACCGGTGTAGGCGCAAGAAGTGTACAAGAATGCCTTGTCTTGCAATTGTCAACACTAGATGATGCAACTCCGCTTAAAAATGAATCATTACTTTGTTGTGACCAATTTCTTGATCTTTTCAGTAAAAAGGATTTTGGTCGGCTTAAAAATAAACTTGGCCTCGAAGAAGAAGATTTCGCACTTTTGGTCGATTTAATTAGATCTTTGAATCCGCGTCCAGGAGCTGCCTATGCCAACCATAACGCTCAGTACATTATCCCAGATGTGTATGTGGTTAAAATGCGCGAAGGTTGGCAGGTAGAATCCAATTCATCCCTATGCCCGGCTTTGAGGATCAACTCTTACTACGAGAGTTTAATTACTAAGACTCAGAATGATGCAGAAAGTAAAACTATGCAAAAACATCTAGCTGAGGCTAAATCGTTCATGAAAAGTCTGCGACAGCGTAATGAGACTGTCTTAGATGTAGCGCGGGCGATCGTTGCTAGACAGGTCGACTTCTTTGAAACTGGTGAAAGCGCTATGAAACCCATGGTTTTGCAAGATATAGCAGATGCTGTTGGAAGAAACGCTTCTACTATTTCTAGAGCGACGTCCGGTAAGTATATGGATACACCGCGCGGAACATTTGAGCTCAAGTATTTTTTCGACAGTCATATTCGTACTGAAGGGGGTGGTACGGTATCTTCTGTGGCGATAAGGAATCTCATACAAAAAATAATAGCTGATGAAAATGAAACAACTCCCCACAGCGATCAAAAAATTTCGAACCTTCTGCGGGAACTGGGATTTAAGGTGGCTAGAAGAACTGTGACTAAGTACCGAGAGCATTTGTCTATTCCTCCTTCCAGCCAACGTAAGCACAGTGTGGCTTCTTAGCTAGTTGTTTTTTCAATAGCCTAAATCAGATATTATCTACGAAATATCTTGTTTGTGATTTAATAAGGGAAGTTTGAATGCGAATAGAGGATATAATACTCGTCGAAAGAATTGCTCTCGACGAGCATCTGCGGAGTAAGAAAACTGTTCTGGAGAAACTTGCTTCGCTATTGGTGACCGATAACTCCGATCTTAGCGCTTGCTGTATCGGCGATTTGTTTTCTTCTAGAGAGAGATTGGGCACTACAGGACTAGGTGGCGGTGTAGCTATACCTCATGCAAGGATTTCTTCAGGTGAGCAGGCTCGAGGGGCGGTTTTGAGAACAATAAATCCCATTGATTTTGACGCTTTAGATGATCAACCGGTGGACTTGTTCTTGGCACTATGTGTTCCCGAAGATTGCGTGAACGAGCATTTAGATCTGCTTGCGAAACTAGCAGAAGCTTTTAGTGATTGCCATTTTGTGGAAAATTTGAGGAAAGCGAAAAATGCTGATGTGTTTATACGCCAGTTACGGGAAAAGATTGGTTAGGTAGAGGGTCAATAGTTTTGACGCAGAGACGTTTGGTCATAGTTTCAGGGTTGTCCGGGGCTGGTAAATCGGTGATTTTGCGTGCCTTGGAAGATTTTGGATTTTATTGTGTAGATAATTTGCCGATCGGTATTTTACTCGGTTTTACGGAATTTTTAGGTAAGCAAAAAGATTCTCATTATAACAATGTGGCTGTTGGTATCGATATTAGAAGCACCGGGAAGTCTATTTCCGAACTACCGATATTGTTGGCAGGTCTAGATAGTAACGTAATTCAGACGGAGCTAATATTTATGACCGCTACGGCTAGCGCATTATTGCAGCGGTTTAGTGAAACTAGAAGAAAACATCCTTTATCTACCGAAAGCATGACTTTAGGAGATGCTATAAATCTGGAGCAGGAGATACTTGACCCTGTTAGTGCTAGTGCTGATCTTCGTTTAGATACAAGTCAACGAACCGTACATGAATTGCGCAGACTGGTCCGCGAAATGATAGTAGCAAAGCCTGTTTCTAAGATATCACTTCAGTTTCTTTCTTTCGGATATAAGAAAGGTGTTCCCACAGATTCTGATTTTGTATTTGATGTTAGATGTTTGCCTAATCCGTATTGGCGGTCAGAACTAAGAGATAAGAATGGGCTCGATTTCGAGGTAGTTGATTTTCTCGACAAACAAGAGTCGGTCTCTAAGATGGTGAGAGATATGACTAAGTTTTTACTGGAATGGTTGGAGAGCTTTGAAAACATTAGCAGAAGCTATCTTACAATTGCTTTCGGTTGCACTGGCGGTCGACACAGATCTGTTTACGTTGCTCAAAAAATTTGTGAGCTTTTTCAGGATAGGGAAAAGATGGCTAAAGTAACGCATAGAGATTTGTAAACAAGCTAATGCATAAAACGGAAGTCAAAATTATCAATAAACTGGGCTTGCATGCTAGGGCTGCGACGAAGTTCGTTCAATTGTGTGCGAAGCACGACAGTAAAATAACTGTTAAAGATGGAATACGATCGGTTAACGGCAAGAGTATAATTGGTCTGATGACTTTGGCTGCGAGGCAAGGAACAGTTTTGTCAATTCAAGCTGATGGGGTTGATGAGAGAGAGTTGCTTCATTCTTTGCAGGAGTTGATCACGGGCAAGTTCGGAGAACCCGCTTGAGTTTTGTTTTGTATGGCTCCTCAGCCGCCCGAGGGATTGCAATAGGGCATGTGGTTCTATTCGGTAGCAAAAGGCCTGATGTTGTAGAGTTAAGGGTGGATCCCAACGCACTTGAGGAAGAAAAAAAAAGGTTAGTTAGCGCGATTGCTCGAACCAATTCTTATCTAACTGGTGTGAAAAATACCATTCCCGGTTCGGCTCCTAAGGAGCTAGTTTCTTTTGTGGACACGCACATTCAGATAGTCGGAGATGAGACTCTGTTAGAAGGTGTTTGCTCTTTGATAAATCAACATCATTGTAATTCGGAATGGGCGTTGAATCTTTACCAAGAAAGCCTGCTTTCTGTCTTTGAAGAAATGCAAGATGCATATTTCGAGGCAAGAAAGGCAGATATACGCCATGTGCTAGATTTGATTTTGACTAATTTAAGTGTTGGTCGAGATCAGAGTGGTTCTCGCCATAGGCCTATCAAAGGAGGGGTTGTGGTCGCGGCCGATCTTAGTCCGGCGGATTTAATTATTCTATGTCGTGGCGGTGTTTCTGGACTTTTTACTGAATTAGGAGCTTCTGCTTCGCACACTTCTATTTTGGCAAGAAGTCTAGGTATCCCGGCGGTTACAGGAATCTCGCATGCTTTAAAATTATTTCGAGAAAAGGATTCCGTAATAGTTGATGGTGAGGGCGGGTTAGTGGTCGGAGACCCAGATGACTGTATTTTGAATGAGTATCAAAAAAAAGCCCTGAAAATTGATCGGCAAAGTAATCGGAGCACGAAATACGAAGAGATTAAAGATGTGGTTAGTGCGGACGGTGAGGATATAAAGATTTTTTTCAATTTGGATATGATCGATGATACCGAAAACTTATTTCGGTATGGTGCTAATTCAATAGGCCTATTTCGTACCGACTTTCTTTTTTTAAATAGGGCGGATTATCCGACCGAAGAGGAGCATCTCGCTGTATACAAAAAAATCATCTCAGAGTCTAGGCAGCGGGAATTTACGATTCGGACGGCAGATATTGGCCCTGATAAATTACCGGAGCAACTTAGTGTTCCCACTTCTTCTGGGTCAATCTCTGCTTTAGGAATTTGCGGTTTGAGATTCAGCTTAAAACAGCCGAAAATATTCTTACCCCAATTACGGGCGATTATTAGAGCCTCTGCTCTTGGAAAAGTTAGGCTAATGTTGCCAATGGTGACAGATTTGGACGAAATAGAGATTGTCCGAGTACATATAGCAGAAATAAGACGGGAATTTAGGTTACAGGGCATCGAGTTTGATAGAAATATGCCTATAGGAGCGATGATAGAGGTTCCTGCTGCTGCTGCTGCTGCTCCATTATTTGCTGATTCCTTGGATTTTCTATCCATAGGATCCAATGACCTAGTACAGTATGCGAACGCCGCTGATCGCCAGAATAGTGATGTGGCTTATCTTTATCAACCTTTGCATTTTGGGGTGATTAAGCTTATATCGTGGGTGGTTTCTTCTACTTTGAAGGCAAAAAAACGAATTTCAATATGTGGTGAGATGGCTAGCGATTGTCGCCTTACTGCATTGCTTCTTGGGCTTGGTCTAAAAGAATTAAGCATACGACCTGCTGTCTTCCTTGAGCTTCAAGAAAAAATCCGAACTATTTCTGTGTATGAATCCAAACAAAGGGTTAAAGAATATCTTGATTCGGGTAATTTGGAGATTCTCGAGGCGTTGGTGATTGAGTAGACGTCAGCTTTATGTCTAAAAAGAAAAACTCTAAAAAGCTAGAGCCGTCTTTGACAGAGACAATCAATCAGAACCAAGAGTTGCTGCAAATTCTTCGGGATCTTCTGGAAAGGGAAAATGCTACGGAATTAAGGACTTTTTTATCAAATCTTCACCCATCCGAAATAGCAGATCTTATTGAATCTATGCCTTCAGCAATCCGGCTCGAATTTTGGGATGGCTTAGATGTCTCGGTCAGAGGAGAGGTTATTGCTCAGGCGAGCCCTGGTGTTAGGAGGAGTCTCTTAAAGCAGATCGATGCTCAAAGAGTGGTAACCGAGACCAGAAATTTGGATGCTGATGAATTGGCAGATATTATTCAAGAGTTGCCTGACGAATTCGCAGACGAGGTTCTGCTTTCGATGAACAAGCAGAACCGACAACGAGTTGGTACTGCCTTAACTTATCCACAGGATTCCGCAGGCGGACTCATGAATGTTGAGGTCACGACTATTAGACAGGATGTTGATGTTGATGTTGTCTTAAGGTTTCTTCGAAGATACGGGCCATTGTCGAAAAATTTGGACCAATTATTTGTAGTTGATAGAGAAAATCATTTATTGGGTGCGGTGGCGTTAACGAGCTTGGTGGTAGCAGACCCAGGCATTTCTATATCTGACCTAATGTATAAGGTGGATCGACCCATTCTGGCTAATTTGAGTGCGACTGAAGTTACCCTCTTGTTTGAAAGATTCGATCTGATTTCTGCTCCAGTGCTTGACGAGGAAAAAAAGTTAATAGGCTCCATAACAATCGACGATGTTGTAGACGTTTTGAGAGAGCAAAGTGATAAAAAAATCATGTCAAGTGCAGGGATTAGGGAAGATTACGATATGTTTGCCCCTATTTTAGTTACGTCTCGACAAAGATCACTGTGGCTAGCGGTAAATTTAGGAACGGCGCTGTTGGCGGCAGGGGTCATCGGTTTGTTTGAAGCGACAATAGAGAAAATGGTGGCTCTAGCTGTTTTGATGCCTATAGTTGCGAGTATGGGTGGTATAGCTGGCACGCAAACTCTTACCATAGTCGTGCGAGGGCTATCGTTAGGTCAAGTAGGAACCGCCAATTTCTGGTCTGTGTTATCCCGGGAAATTGCCGTAGGTCTTTTGAATGGTTGCCTTTGGGCAGGTGTTGTTGGTTTTGTGGCAGCCATTTGGTTTATGGATATATCGTTGGGTGTCGTTATAGGGTTAGCTATGATTGTGAATTTGGTCACGGCTGGATTTTCAGGGGCGGCAATTCCGTTATTTCTCAGAAGATTGAAAATTGATCCTGCGCTTGCCGGAGGTGTCGTGTTAACGACGATCACCGATGTGGTAGGCTTTTTCGCTTTTTTGGGTCTGGCTGCTAGATTTTTAGTATGAATCTTTAGTGCTGTGTGTTTTTAACATTACCAGCTGAAAATAACCCATAGTGGAACTAATTCAGAGGAATTTCGAGAAGTACTTTTGCTTTCTAGACTGCCGTCTCCATCTTGATCAATATAAAAATATGGCGGGCCGGAGAAAGGAATTACCTTTACCATATATAGTTTGCCGTTCAATCTATACTCCTCATGGATAGAATTCTTCTTTTTAATAATGGTGATTTCTGGTTCGAATTCTTCTTCGAAGAGTTCTTCGGGGTAATAATTGTCGGCATTTTGCGGTACTTCTACTGTCTCTGAATTTGCTGGGAAACTGCAGGATATGGCTATTAAAAGTAGGGCGGGGTATCGCATTGAGGGGTGCATCGTGAACAATTTCTTCTTCCTCTTTTAGGTTGTCACCATGTAGAATATATCCTTAAGGATGCAAAAAATCGTTCCGGTTGTCTATGAGTTTGCGTTAGATCGAAAATGAGTCACAAAACAGTACTATTAGTAGATGGGTCTAGTTATTTATACCGGGCGTTTTATGGCTCAAGCGATCTGAGCACTAACTCAGGAGAACCTACCGGTGCGATATTTGGCGTTCTGTCAATGTTGCGTCGTTTATTATCTAAGAATAATCCAGATTTTTTTGCCGTAATTTTTGATCCTCCCGGGCCGACGTTGAGGATGGATTGGTACAAAGATTACAAGGCTAATCGTTCAAAAATGCCTGAAGAATTGGTCGCTCAAGTGGGGCCATTGAAAGATATTATTAGGGCGTTGGGATATCCTTTAATAGAGGTCCCGGGGGTAGAGGCTGATGACGTGATGGGGACCCTAGCCTTGCAAGGGTCTACAGAAGGTCATCACGTCTTTATCGTTAGTGGTGATAAAGATATGGCGCAGTTAGTAAAGGCTGATATTACTGTTATTGACGATCAGAAAGATGTCATTTGGGACGAGCAAGGTGTACTTGCGAAATTTGGAGTAAAGCCCTCCCAGATTGTTGATTATCTAACTTTGATTGGGGATAACTCGGACAATATTCCCGGAGTGCCAAAAGTGGGTCCTAAAACCGCAGTTAAATGGTTAACAAGCTACAGCAGTTTGGACTCTATTCTGGAAAACATTCACGAATTAAAGGGCAAGGTTGGGGAAAATTTACGTCATTTTGTAGATAAAATCCCGCTCACTAAAAAACTGGTAACGATTGTGACGGATGTGGAGATCGGAGCTCAAGTTAGCGATTTAAAAATAAAGCCGGCTAATCTAGCGCTTCTCAGGTCTTTTTATGAGAAATACGAATTTAAAACTTTTCTGGCTGAGCTTGATGACGATTTTAGGTCTGAGGACGTAAAGATTAATGATTCAACTATTCAAGCGGATTATGAAACTTTATTTACAAAAGAAAGATTGCTTCATTGGATATCCAAAATAAAAGAATCAGATTTGTTCTCCTTTGATTTGGAAACGACAAGCCTCGATCCCCTTGAAGCGGAAATCGTGGGCCTTTCTGTTTCGGTAAAAGGAAATGCGGCAGCTTATATACCTTTATCTCACAACTATCAGGGTGTGCCGACGCAGCTTGACATCTTAGAAACTCTTGAGTCTCTGAAACCGATACTAGAGGATTGCAGTAAAACAAAAGTTGGTCACAACCTAAAATATGACTATTCAGTCTTAAAAAACTATGATATTTCTCTGAATGGAATAGCTTTTGACACGATGCTTGAATCGTATGTATTCGACAGTAGCGTGGCTCGCCATGATATGGCAAGTGTGGCGGCAAGATACTTGAATTTGAAGACCACTAGTTACGAGGATGTTACAGGAAAGGGCTCTTCAGGCATCGGCTTCCATGAGGTAGAAATAGAAGTTGCCACTAAGTATGCGGCAGAAGATGCGGATGTAAGCCTAAAGATTCACCACGATTTATATCCCAAGATTAAGCGTACTGGCCAGCTTGAATCGTTATTGTCTGATATCGAAGTTCCGCTAATATCGGTTCTCGCAGAAATGGAGCGGGTCGGTGTTTATGTCGACAGTGAAATGTTGGGCGAGCAGAGTAAATACCTTGAAAGTTGTCTAACAATGAAAGAAGAAGAAGTATATGAAAATGCTGGTGAATCATTCAATATTGCGTCTCCGAAACAAATACAGGAGTTATTATTTGACAAACTAAAGTTGCCAATAATTTCGAAAACCCCTAAAGGTCAACCGTCAACTTCGGAGTCGGTCTTATCGGAGCTTGCGTCTGAATTTGCGTTGCCTAGATTGATATTGGAACATAGATCACTCAGTAAGTTAAAGTCCACTTATACTGACAAATTACCCACTCAGATAAGCTCGCTAACGGGCAGAATCCATACAAACTACCATCAGGCAGTTACCACGACAGGAAGATTGTCTTCGTCTGATCCGAATCTCCAGAACATACCAGTGCGAACTGAAGAGGGAAGAAAGATTCGAAAAGCCTTTACCGCTTCGGCGGGAAGTACAATTGTTGCAGCAGATTATTCTCAGATAGAGTTAAGGATAATGGCTCATCTGTCGAAAGATGAAAACTTAATGGGAGCATTTTTTGACGGGGCTGACGTGCACAGCGTAACTGCTTCGGAGGTTTTTGGAGGCTCTGTCTCCGAAGTATCTTCGGAAAACCGGAGAGCCGCGAAAGCAATCAATTTTGGTCTGATTTATGGGATGTCAGCTTTTGGTCTAAGTAAACAATTAGGAATTAGCAGGGTCGAAGCCCAGGAATACATTAGTTTGTATTTTGAAAGATACCCTAAAGTACGGAACTATATGGACTCTGTTCGTGGCCAGGCGAAGCAGGATGGGTTTGTTGAGACTGTCTTCGGGCGAAGACTTTATCTGCCTAATATACGAGCCAAAAAAGCAAGATTGCGGCAATATGCGGAGAGGACGGCTATCAATGCTCCTATGCAGGGTACCGCTGCAGATATTATAAAATTGGCAATGATAAATTCCTCTAGATGGTTGATAGAGCAAGATTTTCCGGCGACTTTGATAATGCAAGTACATGACGAGTTGGTCTTTGAGGTTAAGTCGACGGCAGTGAAAGAAATATCGAAGGCGCTAGGTGAGATCATGGGGTCAAGAGGTATGCTCAATGTGCCTCTGGAAGTTACTATAGGTTCAGGCGATAATTGGGATGAGGCTCATTAATCGGTGTGCTAGGCTCTGTTGCGTAGCAATAACCGCATAGAGCAAAGTTTAAGTAATCACATCTTGTTTCGGAGTCGATATACAACTATAGTTTTAAGCGAGGGCAAGGGTTGAGAGGCGATTTTCACTACCCACTGCAAACAAAATGCTTATTATCCCGGCGATTGATTTGAAAAATGGAAAATGCGTCCGTCTCAAGCAGGGAGACATGACGCAGGAAACTATTTTTTCTGAAAACCCTTTAGAAGTTGCAAAACGGTGGTGCAAGGATGGGGCGCGACGTTTACACATTGTAGACCTAGACGGAGCCACCAGTGGTAAACCTGTTAATCATGAGGTGATAAGGGAAATAGTCGAATCTTGTGAAGGTATTCCCATTCAAGTTGGTGGTGGTATTAGGGACGAGGAGACTATACAAAATTACCTCGATATTGGAATTTCTCATGTGATACTAGGAACGAAGGCTGTAACCTCGCCGCATTTTGTTTCGGATGCGTGCTTGGAATTTCCTAATCATATTATTGTAGGTCTGGATGTACGAGAAGGAAAAGTAGCCACTGATGGATGGTCTAAGCTGTCAAGACATGATGCACTCGATCTGGCTAAGAGCCTGGAGTCAGACGGCGTGAACTCCTTCATATTTACCGATATAAGAAGAGATGGCATGCTATCTGGCGTAAATATAGAAGCCACAGCTCGATTCGCTAGTGAAATGACAGTGCCAGTGATTGCTTCAGGAGGGGTTACTTCATTAGAAGATATTCGTTTGTTGTGTGCGGTTGCCGAGGAAGGTGTAGCAGGAGTGATCGTCGGTAGGGCTATCTATGAGGGTAAACTTACTGTTTCGGAAGCACAGCAGTTAGCTGATCAGCTAGTTGAGTAACGATGTGGGTTTAGCGAAAAGAGTCATTCCGTGCCTCGATGTGGATGCTGGCCGCGTGGTTAAAGGTGTTCAATTTGTAGACATAAAGGACGCAGGTGACCCCGTGGAAGTAGCTCGAGAGTACGATTCGCAAGGGGCGGATGAGATTACTTTTTTGGATATAACGGCCAGCAGCGACAATAGAGGAATTTTAACGGATATAATTTCGGAGGTGGCGTCTCAAGTTTTCATTCCTCTTACCGTCGGTGGTGGTGTTAGAACAGTAGATGATGTGAGACAGCTTCTAAAAGCAGGTGCTGATAAGGTTGGAATAAATACCGCTGCTGTAACCAATCCCGATTTGGTAAGGGAGTCTGCAGAGAGATTCGGTTCCCAATGCATTGTCGTCGCTATAGATGCTCGAAGAAGCAGGTCGACACCCGATAGTTGGGAAGTGTACACCCATGGAGGGAGAAAAGGGACGGGTTTGGATGCAGTCCGTTGGGCCGAACAAATGGCAGATTTAGGCGCCGGTGAAATTCTCCTTACCAGTATGGACAAAGATGGTACAAGAGACGGCTATGATCTAGATTTAACCAGTATTGTTTCTAGCAAAGTTGGGATTCCCGTAGTTGCTTCGGGAGGAGTAGGATGTATCGATCATTTAATAGAGGGAGTCATTGCCGGGAGAGCAGATGCTGTATTGGCAGCCAGTATTTTTCATTATGGGGAATGTACCATCCGAGAAGTAAAATGCCAGATGAAAAAATCTGGAATAGAAGTAAGAGAGTAAGCGACAGAACGACTAAAGTTTCCAAAGCTAATCCTCGGTATTATATTAACCACTGTAAAATAATGAATTATGTGCTTTTTTTGAGACCCTTAAACTGAGACTATCAAAAGATTGGAATATTAATCGGGACGACTAGATATGGTGTTAGATATATGGACGATGTATTAATTAAGCTATCTGCAATTATTCAGTCGAGGGAGAACGCTAAGCCAGAGGATTCTTATGTGGCCAATATGTTCCAAAAGGGAGAGGATTACATTTTAAAAAAGATCGGAGAAGAGGCTGCTGAGGTAATCATAGCTGGGAAAAGCGGTGATAAACAAGAATTAGTAAAAGAAATTGCAGATCTGTGGTTTCATTCTATGGTTTTACTGAGGTATCAAAGGTTAGACTTAGCAGATGTACTGAGAGAGCTGGAGTCTCGCTTCGGCCGTTCGGGAATGGAAGAAAAAAGGGAAAGAAAAAACAAAACGGGTAACTCCGTTTGAATGGAGATAGTTATGGGATTCGGTATAAAGGAATTATTGATAATTTTCGCTATTGTAGCGTTGCTCTTCGGGACAAAAAAAATAAAAAGTGTTGGAAGTGATGTCGGCGGTTGGATAAGGGATTTTCGAAAGGCCATGAAGGACGATTCGGAAAACCCTAAGGACTCCGAACAAACCGAAAGAGTAATAGATGTTCAGCCCAATGTGGATAAAGAAAAGGTTTAGTGCTACTAGATTATGTTTGATATCGGCTTTTGGGAACTTGCACTTATAGGTGTTGTTGCCTTATTTGTGATCGGTCCAGAAAGGATGCCTGAGATGGTCCAAACTATTGGACAGTGGACTGGTCAAATTCGGAGACTTATAACAAGTCTAAAAAGAGAGATTGAGATAGAAACTCGGTCGGAAGAATACAAACTACTAAATAAAGAATTCTTGGAAGAAGACAGAAAATTCAAGTCGGTAGTTAGAGAGGCCAGCCTTAATGATAAGCCCCTCCCTAGAGATGATGAGAACTCGGCAGCAGCCAAAAACCGCGAAAAAGAAATGCAGGATCTATAAAACAGCTTAATCATGAGCGAAAATATTACTCAAGCCGAATTGGAATCGAGTGAGGGCGAGAAATCTTTTGTTTCACATCTTATAGAGCTTCGTTCAAGGATATTTAAAGCCTTGGTGTGTGTATTAATTCTTCTTTTGGCCTTGATGCCTTTTTCTGATCATCTCTATTTGTATCTGGCCGACCCTCTTCTGAAATCTCTTCCTGATAGCAGTTCGATGATTGCCACTCAGGTTGCCTCGCCCTTTTTGGCTCCTTTTAAACTAACTCTTTTCGTTGCTTTTTTTATTTCTGTACCTTACGTTTTTTTTCAAATCTGGGCGTTTGTAGCGCCGGGCTTATACAAAGAAGAGAGACAATTAGTACTACCGTTAATGATTTCGACGTCCGCTTTGTTCTATTCAGGTGTGGCATTTGCTTATTTTGCTGTTTTTCCTTTGGTCTTCGCCTTTTTT
This sequence comes from uncultured Gammaproteobacteria bacterium, assembly GCA_964642505.1. Lineage (GTDB taxonomy): Bacteria > Pseudomonadota > Gammaproteobacteria > TMED69. The sequence goes on from CAZXQY010000016.1 coordinate 15,573, forward strand.
AACGCGATCGTGCCAAATGGTGTCACAGTTATGACTGACATCAGCCAATATTTGGATTTCGTACTAAAACTGTTTTTTGCTTTCGGCCTAGCTTTCGAAGTTCCCGTTGCAACTTATTTGCTTGTTAGGTCTGAGGTAGTAACTGTTGATACTCTGGCGGCAAAGAGACCGTATATAATCGTCGGCGCTTTTTCTTTAGGGATGCTTCTTACTCCACCAGATATCATTTCCCAGATAATGTTAGCTGTGCCGATGTGGTTGCTTTATGAAGTAGGAATATATCTGTGTAGGTGGACTTTGGTTGGCAAAAAAGAAGTTGAGTAACTATATGATTTTAACTCCATCATTATGTCCGACTATTAGCTTGTCTGCAGGTCGTCGGGCAAAGATTCCGTTGCATACCACGCCGGCAATACTGTCAATATCCGACTCTATTGCGAGGCTGTTGCTTAGATCTAGATTATAGACGTCTAATATCCAATTCCCATTGTCGGTTTCAAAGTTGTGCCTCCATTCTGGTACACCGCCAATTTTTACGAGTTCCCGTGCAACGTAGCTGCGGGCCATAGGAATTACCTCGACGGCAACTGGAAACTTCCCAAGTTTCTTAACTAATTTTGTTTCGTCGATTATGCATATAAACTCTTTGCTGGAACTAGCTATGATCTTTTCTCTAGTTAATGCCCCGCCGCCGCCCTTCACTAAGTTTCTATGATTGTTCGCTTCGTCGGCGCCGTCAACATATATATCTAAATCGCCAGAGGAGTTCAGTTCGAGGACTGGTATTCCTTCTTGCAGAAGCAACTTGGTGGTAGCGATCGAACTAGAAACGGTATATTCGATCTGTCCCTTTATCTTGCCTAGCTCATGGATAAAATAATTTACAGTGGTTCCTGTTCCTACTCCAATCACAGAGTAGTCTTTGATATACTTCATCGCTTCAGTAGCGGCTTGTTTTTTCCCGTTCTCAGTAGAATTCATTGTTCCTCCGACGCTAAAAACTTGCGCTGCAAACCCTAACAATTAGTGCTATTTTACTCCAAATGTTAGAAAAATATTTAAAAATGATTCTAAAAGCGCCGGTTTATGATGTGGCATCCGTTACTCCACTCGATTTTGTGGAAGAAATTTCATTAAGATTGAAAAATAATATTTGGTTAAAAAGAGAAGATACTCAGTCAGTTTTTTCTTATAAGATAAGAGGAGCATATACGTTGATGGCTTCTATTGAGCCAAATGCCAGAAATAAAGGAGTTATTGCAGCTTCTGCCGGGAACCATGCTCAAGGAGTCGCTTTGTCTGCTAAATCTCTAGGGACTGTCGCAACGATCGTAATGCCGAAGACGACCCCGGAAATAAAAATTAAATCTGTGCGCAGATTAGGGGCAGACGTTATCCTTTTCGGAGACAGTTATGACGATGCTAGCTATCACGCGGAGGAGCTCGCTACAGAAAGAGATCTAACTATTATACCTCCCTATGACGATCCCTATATTATCGCCGGGCAGGGTACCGTTGGAATGGAGATCTTACAGCAGGCAAAAGGGGATTTGGACGCAATTTTTGTGCCGGTAGGTGGTGGTGGTCTAGTAGCCGGAATAGCAGCTTATTTCAAATCACTTAGTCCAAATACTAAGATAATAGGAGTGGAGCCGGAGGAAGCCCCTAGCATGAAAAAGGCTTTGGAAGCAGGCCGACCTATTACTCTTGATAAAGTTGGTATATTTGCTGATGGGGCAGCGGTTAGGCGAGTCGGTAAATTGACATTTGAAATAACAAAAAAACATGTCGATGATATGTTATGTGTTACAAATGATGAGATTTGTGCAGCTATAAAGGACATATATGAAGATACTAGGTCTGTGAGCGAACCGGCGGGAGCGTTGGCGCTGGCTGGACTAAAACAATATGTCCAAAGGAGTAATATCAGAGATCAACAATTTGTCGCTATTTGTAGTGGGGCCAATATAAACTTCGACAGGCTTCGTCATGTAGCGGAACTTGCTGAGCTGGGCGAACATAGAGAAGTTTTGATCGGCGCTTCTATTCCGGAGAGGCCAGGCAGTTTTAAAGAGTTTTGCGGGGCGCTAGGTCCCCGGTCGATTACTGAATTTAATTACCGTGCTGGAGATAACAAAATTGCTCGAGTATTCGCAGGTGTTAGGGTTACAAATTACCCTACTGAAAAGGAGCTGCTATTACAAAATCTTGAGGATAAGGGATATCAGCCGATAGATATGTCAGATAACGAATTGGCAAAGATGCATGTTCGGTTCATGGTTGGCGGATCTGGTCGAGAGCTTATTAACGAGACGTTATTTAGGATAGAATTTCCTGAACGACCAGGAGCTCTCGTTCATTTTCTTAATCAATTAGGGAAGAAATGGAACATAACGCTTTTTCATTATCGAAATCATGGCGCAGCTTATGGCCGTGTTTTTATCGGAATACAACTGAATAAAAAGGATAAGCGGGCCTTCGTGGATCTCATGAAAGATGTTAAATATTTTGAGGAAACTGGAAATTCAGCTTACAAAATGTTTTTACGGTGACATTGTAATCATTATAAACGCCTATCTGCTTAACTAAGGGAGGACTTTTTTTGACAGAGGAAGTGAGTTCAAAGATATGTGCTGCCATGCGAAATCTAGAATGCCGAGGATTAAGTACCGGAACTGCGGGCAACATCAGTGCTAGGTGTAAACAGGACATCCTCATTACGCCTTCTGGATTACTGCCGAATGATATTGTTCCGAGCAAGATTGTTACTATGTCTCTTTCAGGAACATGGGAAGGAGATTGGAAGCCTTCGTCGGAATGGCAAATTCATACTGAAATTTACAATGCGTTCCCAGAAACAGGGGCGATAATTCACGTTCATTCTCCTTATGCGACAGCGTTATCTTGCCATGGGAAAGAAGTTCCTGCATTTCATTATATGGTGGCTGCTATCGGAGGAAATAGCATCCGTTGTGCCTCGTACGAGACCTTTGGAACTAAAAAACTTTCAAAAGTCGTTTTAACCGCTTTGGAAAACAGATTAGCATGCCTGATGGCCAATCATGGTATGTTGGCAATAGGAGTAGACATAGATAAAGCTTTTAACACTGTTCTCCTTGTAGAAGAATTATGCAAACAATACATTTTCTCCAATATCATAGGTGAACCATCGCTAATTCCTGAAATTGAGATGGGGCGGGTGTCTGAGAAATTTAAGTCATATGGTGTTCAGGATGTCTAAAAAAGTAATCTCGAAAAAAAAAGAGTATAGAATACTTGACGAATTTGCCGTCGAACCGACGATCAGAATCGGTATCGTGGTTCATGACTTAACGGATACCTTGTTATTCTATACCGAAAGATTGGGTTGTAGAATTCTTCGCGAACTAGACCAGGCTGTAGAGGTTGATTTTTTCGGATACTTAATTACGCTTTATCTCGTTGAGAAAAGGAAATCTGATAGCTTAGAGCAGGTTAGTTCAATTTTCCCTTATTTTGGCCTAACGGTCGGGTGGGAGGATTGGCATAAGGCGGTTGATCACTTGAGTTATGTTGGAACAAATTTCAAAATCGAATCAAAGATAGGATCGCGGATCGAAGACGGAGAGCAGGTGGTTCTTATTTTAGAAGATCCTTCCGGTAATATTTTGAAGTTCGTAGCATTCCGACGCTTGGACCAGCCGAAAGAAATTAAAGAATCATTTTAATTCTGGAAATAATTCTCGCATTTTCTCGAAAGGATTCGGTGATCTCAAAAATGTTTCTCCGATTAGAAATGAGTTTACACCACTCTTCTTCAAAATCTCGATATCCTTCCGAGTGGAAATTCCAGATTCTGAGACGATCAAGCGATCATCGGGAATGTCTTTCATTAGGGTTACAGTATTAAAGATGTCTGTTTTAAAAATCTTAAGATTTCGGTTGTTGATCCCTATAAGTGGCGATCGTAATCTTAGCGCGCGCTCTAGTTCCATTCTGTCATGCACTTCTATCAGAACGTCCAGACCAATATCAATAGAAATATGGAAAAATTCATCCAGTTGTTGGTCGGTTAAGCACGAAACAATAAGTAATATACAGTCTGCGCCGATCGCCTTTGTTTCATAGATTTGGTAGGAATCGATAATAAAGTCCTTCCTGAGAATTGGGAGCGCGCACGATTTCTTGACAGAAATAAGATCGTTATTAGCACCGTGGAAAAATTTCGTGTCTGTTAGCACTGATAAGCAGGTTGCTCCAGCCTCTTCGTAGCCGACCGCGATCCTTTCGGCCTTATAGTCAGGGACTATCACCCCTTTGGAAGGAGAGCCTTTCTTGCATTCAGCGATTATGGAGGGGCGTCTGGCGAAGTTATTGTTGGTGAGGGCTTTTAAGAATCCCCTGGTAGGCTCTTGTTTAGAAGCAATCTCTTTTATAGTCTTTAGCGAACAATCTTTTTTTCTTTCGCCCACTTTCGTAGCTTTATACTCCACGATTGTATCAAGGATACTCGGCATGATTATTGGTCCTTTTCTAGCCAAAAGTTTGGGTAAATTTGCAGAATTTCTCAAAATGTTGTAATACGTTTCCACTTTTTAAAAGTTCCTTTGCCTTTTGAATACCAGTCTGTAAAGTTTTAGCGCCGCCTCCTATATAGATAGCAGCGCCCGCGTTTAAGGAGACTATATCCAAAGCGGGCCCATCAGCCCCTTCGAAGACTTTCGTTATTATTTCTAAGCTTGCCTCGGGCGAATTGGCAATCAAGCACTCATGCGATCGCATATCAATCCCCAAAATTTCAGGGTTAATTTCTGAGACTCGGATTGTTCCCTGATTTAATTCAGCGGCCTTAGTGGGTTTATCTATGGCTATTTCATCCATTCCACCTAGTGAACACACTACCAGGGCCCGTTGGCTTCCAAGTCGTTTCAAAACATGGGCTAGTTTTTCTACCCATAGAATATCGAAGACGCCAATAAGTTGATTAGCTGCGCCCGCTGGGTTGGTTAATGGTCCGAGAAAATTAAAAATTGTACGAACGCCTATTTCCCTCCTAGGACCAAACACATGTTTGGTAGCTTTATGGTGAGCCGGAGCAAACATAAATCCTATACCAAACTTTTCTATACACAGGCTTATCTGTTTCGGAGTCAAGTCTATTTTGGCTCCCGCTGCCTCAAGTAAGTCGGCGCTTCCACTGGATCCACTCGCCGCTCGATTCCCATGTTTGGCTACGTTGATACCTGAAGAGGCGGCGACGAAGGCCGAAGCAGTCGAAATATTAAAAGAACTACTTCCATCTCCACCTGTACCACACGTGTCTAGAAGAGGATTTTTACTGACTTGAACTTTGGCTGCTACCTGTCGCATTGATGTCGCAGCGGCCGCAACTTCTTCGATCGTTTCACCCTTTAAACGCAACGCAACTAGAAAAGCTCCTATTTGGGCGTTACTCACTTTCCCGGACATTATGTCATTTGACACTGATCGCATTTCATCGAAATCAAGGTCTTGTTTTGCAACTAATTTGCCTAAAGCTTCTTTGATTTCCATGTAAAGATTCCTCTAGACTTCCTGTAAAAAATTTTCAATCAATTTATGACCGAATTCTGATGAAATAGATTCTGGGTGAAACTGCACCCCGTACACCTTTTTTTCTTTATGGGCGAGTCCCATGACATCGGTTATGCTATTTCGATCGTTCTCCGTCCAAGCAATTATTTCTAGTTCGTCCGGTATACTTTTAGGATCCACGACCAAGCTATGATAACGGGTGGCCCTAAAAGGCGATGGGATACCTTTGAACAATCTACTACGATCGTGATGGATTTTTGAAATTTTTCCATGCATTACCCGTGTCGCCTTAATTATATTGCCACCTAACGATTCAGCGATAGTTTGATGTCCCAAGCATACTCCTAATATCGGTAGTGTTTTGTAGAAATGTTTTACTACTTCAATAGAAATGCCGGCTTTCTTCGGGTCGCAAGGCCCTGGTGAGATCAGTATGTGCTCTGGATTTAGCTTCTCTATTTGTGGGATCGATATTTTATCGTTTCTATAGACTTTCGTTTTAGATCCGAGTTCCTCAATGTATTGAACCAGATTGTACGTAAAGGAATCGTAGTTATCTATGATCAAGACCATTTAAGTTATCCTAAAAGACTCTTTATTTATTCCTGTCCAAGAGTTTCTCTAACAATGGCGGAATTTCGTTAAACTGATCTACTGTAGCAGTGGCGCCTTGCTTAGACAGGTCTTTACCATTTGCGTATCCATAGTTAACACCAACAGCAGGGATTCCAGCCAATCTGGCTGTTTCTATATCTATATTGGAGTCTCCCACCATCACCATGTTTCTTGTCCTACACTTTAGCTTTTCGGCGCTGAAAAAAATCCCCGCAGGAGATGGTTTTCTTTCGGCTAGGGTATTTCCTGCGATTACGATTTGAAAGTATCGAGAAAGTTTGGAGTAAATTAAGATGGGTCGTGCTATCTCACCGGGTTTGTTAGTTAAGCAAACCAAATTGAAACGCCTCGTGAGCCGGGAAAGACATGCTGTGACCTGGGGATACACTCTACTATAAAAAAAACAAACTCTTCTATAGGCTTCTATAAAATCTTTGTGTACTTTTTTTGGATTCGTCCTAGTCCTTACGTTTTGTTTCCTAGATAGAATTCCTGATACCAGGGCTTGGGACCCATTTCCAATAAAGGTTTTGACGATACCTTCGTCTACTGGGTTCAACTTACTTCTAACCAAAGACTTATTGACAGCCAATGTAATATCTGGAGCGCTATCTACCAGAGTTCCGTCGAGATCAAATATTATTGTCGGCTTTTCGACCACTGAGGTCCTTTTTACAAGTTCAGTTTTAAGTTAGAGATAGATTTTTTATAGTCCGCGCTGTTAAAAATCGCGCTACCTGCGACGAATGTGTCGGCGCCAGCCTCAGATATCGCTCGTATGTTGCTCGCATTAATACCTCCGTCTACTTCAAGTCGAATATCCGCTCCCGAATCATCAATGATTTTTCTGGCGGAGTCTATTTTTTTCAGAGCGCTTGAGATGAATTTTTGACCCCCGAAACCAGGGTTGACTGACATTATGAGAATTAAGTCAACTTTGTCCAGTACGTGTTCAAGAATATTCAAAGGCGTTGCTGGGTTAAAAACCAAGCCAGAGCGGCAACCGATATCTCTTATTTGTTGCAGATTTCGGTCTACATGTAGACTCGCTTCCGGATGAATGCTTATTATACTGGCTCCAGCATCGCCAAATGTTTCGATTAGGTTGTCGATTGGAGACGCCATCAAATGTACGTCTATAGGGGCCTCCACACCTATTTCCCGAAGGGACTTGCAAACCATTGGGCCAATCGTAAGATTCGGTACATAGTGATTGTCCATAACATCAAAATGTATCCAGTCTGCTCCTGCCTCAATTACTGATTTAACCTCATTGCCTAGCTGGCTGAAGTCAGCAGATAGTATCGAGGGGGCGATTATCGTTTCTTGTTTCATTTGAAGATTTCTCTATAATTTTTTGTTTTCGCCTCTGGACAGTTTTCTTTTTTGTTCGCTAAGGGCCCAGTTTACATGTTTTCGAACAAGATCACTGTTGTGATTCGATCTAGTGCCTAACGTTTGTATAATATCTTTGTTCGCTTTCGCGTTTCCTAGTGCCACCGCTATATTTCTTAACCATTGTTCATGCGAAATTCTTTTTATTGGAGACCCAAGTGATATTTTCTCAAACTCCTTCGAGTCCATCAAGAAAAGTTTGATTAGGCTGATATTGTCCAAGTTGTGGCGAGAGTCAAAGTCACCGATCCGACTAGTTTTCGAAAATTTATTCCACGGGCAAATAATTTGGCAATCGTCACAACCGAATATTCTGTTTCCTATTAGTGGCCTTAGCTCCAGGGGTATTTCTTCTTTCGATTCTATAGTTAGATAGGAGATACACTTTCTAGCATCTATTTGGTAGGGTCCCACTATAGCTTTCGTCGGGCATATATTTATGCATTTGGTGCAAGGACCACATTTGTTTTCAATTCGAATATTGCAATGAGGGATGTTTAAATCCGTAAAAATTTCGCCCAAGAAGAAATAAGAGCCTGCTTTAGGATGTATGAGCATTGTGTTTTTTCCGATCCATCCCAGACCGGCGTTCCTAGCGAGGCCTCTTTCCAAGATTGGCGCGCTATCAGAGAAAACTCGGTATCCAAAAGATCCTATTTCTGACTCTAGTCTTTTGCCCAGTTTTTTTAACCTAGTTCGCACAGTTTTGTGGTAATCGCGACCTAAGGCATATCGGGAAATAAAAGCTTTTGTATCGTCGGCAAGGATACTCCGATCCTTAGCCAAAGGTTCCCTCCTATACGGCATGCGGACACTAATTACGGATAAAGTTCCTGGGAAAAGACGTTTGGGATTCGCTCGCTTATCCAAATTGTTACCCATGTATTTCATCGTTCCTTGGAAACCTTTTTCTAGCCAGAGATGTAACTTACGTGCGTCTTTATCTAAGTCCAATCGTCCTACAGAAAGTTGGTCAAAGCCAAGCTCCTTGGCCCATTCTGATAATAGTCTCTTTACTCGCGCAGTGTTCACTAAATTCGTCCTCCGAGTCTTACTTGAATTTGTTTTCAAAGCCTCTTTTCACGCCCCTATTGCTCGACTCCCAACTATTCATTAAAGTGATAGTAGAATTTGTTATTTAGTTTATAATGTAACAGAGAAGTTTGCGTGAAAACTGAGCCCAATCCAAATATTGTAAAATGATCGCTTCCATAAAATCTTGGTTTAGAGATCGTTTCTCACATCCAGATGCTGTCCTAATAGTTATCTTTTTGTTGGTGGCTTCGACTACTATATTCTTTTTCGGTGAAATGCTCGCGCCGGTTCTAGGCGCTATAGTGATAGCTTACATGTTGGAAGCCCTAGTCCAGTACTTTGTGAAGCGAAGTATCCCCAGAATCATAGGGGTTTTTTTATCCTTTTTTATTTTTCTCGCTGCGCTTCTATTTATAGTTATCGGCATCATTCCTGTCGTTTCAAAACAAGTTAGTAATTTTCTGCATGACCTGCCGAAAATAGTGAGTCAGGGTCGGGACCTCCTGATGAATCTACAATTAGAATATCCTAGCCTACTAAACGCCGAACAAGTGAACAATCTAGTCGCCTCAGCGGTAAGTGAATTTACTTCTCTAGGACAAAGTGTCTTATCCATATCTTTGGCTTCAATTCCTTTTTTGATAACTATCATCATCTATTTTTTGCTTGTTCCTCTTTTGGTTTTTTTCTTTTTAAAAGATAAATCCTTGTTACTTAGTTGGATCAATTCATTCTTACCAAAAGAAAAAAGAGTTCTGCAAACGGTCTGGAAAGATGTAGATGGGCAGATTGGAAACTACATACGTGGCAAATTTTATGAAATAGTAATTGTGGGTACGATCACCTACGCGTCTTTCGTTTTACTGGGTCTTTCTTATGCGCCTTTGCTCGGAGTTTTAGTTGGCTTGTCGGTGGTTGTTCCGTACATTGGTGCTGCGGTTGTTACAGTGCCTGTTTTAATAGCCGCTTATTTAGAATTTGGCCTCAGTGCCGATTTCGGTTGGATTGTAGGAATTTATGCCTTTATACAGGCTTTGGATGGCAATGTACTTGTGCCCCTTTTATTTTCTGACGTGGTAAATCTCCATCCGGTAGCGATTATTGTTGCGATATTGATATTCGGAGGGCTTTGGGGTTTTTGGGGTGTGTTTTTTGCTATACCACTAGCTACTTTAGTAAAGTCGCTTTTGGCAGCCTGGCCTTCCTATGAAAGGGATTTAGAGGCTTGCTAGCAGAGATAGCTACTTTACCGGTTCTAAAACAGCGTCAATGTTAAGACGGTCGCAAAAATCGACAAAATCGCTTCTGAAGGAGGAGATGGAAAGCTCCTGAGGCACACTCACGGTGATTTGCAGGGACGCCATATGCGATTTCGTGTGCGACGCAGTGTAGCAACCGAAGTGTACCTCCTCTATATCAATTTTTTGTAGTTCAAAAAACCTGATCGCTTCATGGACTAAATTGTTATTTTGGATGCTCACAACTTCCATTACATAAGGTATAAGTCTTCTTCCGCTTGGTTTATCGGAGGATCGCCGAGTGGTAAAATCTAACTCGATTTGTGTGCCCAATCTGTCTATAGCCGTTTCAATTTTGGCAATTGCGTCCCAATTGCCAGATATCATGGCCATCATTTGAAGTTTGTCGCCCATAACTGAAAATCTACTTTCGACAATTTCGCAGCCACACTTAATAAAAGATTGCGTAATCTTCCCGAATAGGCCGGGGCGATAGGTTCCTATTGCAGAAATGGCGAGAAGGTTTTTGGTGGAGTTGTTAGGATTATCCATAACAATCTTTTATAATTCCCATACGACTATTATACATAATCTTACCTAACTCATGGGCGACGTGAAGTATATATGTAAAGCGAGCATAAAGACACCTTGCTCTATGGGGTTTCTAAAGATAACATGCTGTTGCATATTTTGAGGAAGATAAAATGTCACTTTTTCGTGGAAGTATCGTGGCCATTGTCACGCCGATGGGAGGAGGCGTATCTCCGGAATCAGAGTTGGACGACCAATGTTTGAAAAAGTTGATAGATTTTCATGTGGAAAACGGGACAAAAGCTGTAGTCGCAGCTGGCACTACCGGAGAATCGGCCACTCTGACATTTGAAGAGCATTGTGAGGTCATTGAGAAAATCGTTCGTTGGGCCGACGGGCGTGTCCCGGTGATAGCTGGAACAGGTGCGAATTCTACCCATGAGGCTTTACTACTCACAAAAGAGGCTAAGGAAATCGGTGCCGATGCTGCCTTGATAGTGACGCCTTACTACAATAAGCCGACACAAGAAGGTTTGTGGCGTCATCATAAGTTGCTAGCTGAAGAGGTACAAATTCCTCAGATCCTATATAATGTTCCTAGTAGAACCGCCTGTGACTTGTTACCAGAGACGATTGCTAGGTTATCTGATCTTCCGAATATTATCGGAGTTAAGGAGGCGACTGCAGAGCTCGCCAGAGTGAAAACACTTAGAGAGATGTGCGGTCCCGAATTTATACTACTTAGCGGTGATGATATGAGCGCCAGGGAATTTATTTTACAAGGGGGTGATGGCGTTATATCAGTAACTGCTAATGTTGCTCCTGGAAAAATGAATGAAATGTGTAACGCCGCCCTGGCTGGAGATGAGAAGGGAGCTTCTGAGATAGATAAGTATTTGTCAGGTTTGCATCGGGACTTATTTCTTGAGGCAAACCCAATTCCGGTCAAGTGGGCAGTAAACAAACTAGGGTTGATAGACGACGGAATCAGATTACCCTTGACTCATTTGTCAGCGAAATATGAATCTGCAATTCTAGAATCCATGAAGGTCGCAGATTTGATTTGATCGTATTAAGGATCTTTATTTAGGAGGAATTAAGGTAAATGTATCTGATAGTTCGGCTAATTGCATTGGGTCTTGCAATACTTTTGTCGGGTTGTGGTAGCTTAACATCCATGTTTGATGCGGTTATACCTGACCAACGCAAAGACTATACAAAGGCGAGAACTTTACCTGATTTGTCTATTCCGCCAGGATTAACTAGTGGGGCTATTAGGGATAAGATGTCGATTCCTGAGGAGACGACTGAAGGTGACCGCACTTACTCTGATTTTAAAGACCGACATGCTAGCCGTGAAGGCAGAAACAAGGACAACGAAAAGGACATCAGCGGCGGTATACGGGGGAGGAATGTGTCGGTTGCAGAAGTCAGCGTTATCGACGATCAACATGTTTTAGTCGTTGAGGCTGACAGATACGAGTTGTGGCACACGTTGAAGAAATTTTGGCAATCGGAAGGATATCAGCTAGAACTAGATGATGCTGACTTAGGCGTTCTCGAAACGACCTGGCTGGAAACAGAGAACAAACTTAATAGAGACAGATATAAAATTTTTGCAGAAATGGGGAAAAATAAAGAGACGACCATTGTTTTCCTATCGCATCAAGGGCAAGAATTAGTTACCGTCGATCAGGCTTATGGGGAAGACTATGAGTGGAGCGAGAGCGTAAGGGACGGTAAAAAAGAAGCAGCTATAGTGGAACGACTTCGAAGTAGCTTAGAGTCTTTTTCTAACGCATTTGTCAGTTCTGGTGACGATGATTCAGATAAGAATCTTAAAGAAAGTGAGTCTGCTTATGATCCAACAGGGAAATTTGCTCAGCGCATGCAGGGTCGAGGTAGGTTTGGATTTTCGTCAGACCAAGCAAATAATGATAGAAATATTAAGAAAGATGAGTCGGAACGTGTCGCCAGATCGGAAGCTGTCGAACTTAGAGAATTAAAGGGTAGTGACTTAGATGCAGAAGGAAGTGCTAGCGGGATGGAGGAAGGTGGTGTAGAAAACATCTCAGATACTCAATCTAAGCCGCGAACGAGAAAAAGTGTCGAATTCTCTGTTCCCATTGAGCCTACAAGCGTGAAGATGGTCAGCGTCGGCCGAGGGAAATATTATCTTACGGTAGAATCTGGTTTCAATGGAGCTTGGAAGTCAACGAAACGGGCATTGGAAGTCGCAAATGTGTCAGTAAGAAGAGCCGATAAAGGAAGAGGGGTTTTTGTAGTAGATTTAGTGGAGGGAGCGGCGGGTGACTCCAATAATTGGAGAAGATTAAGATTTTGGAAAAGTAATAAACCTGCGCAATATCAAGTAAGCGTCACTGGTATAGGCAATAAAACCGAAATTGTTATTCTAGACCCAGATGGCAGATGGATAACCAGTCACGAAGCGGAGCGTCTTCTAGATCGGATATATAATGCCCTGGTTTCGGAAGCGGTGTAGCAGACTAATTTTTCCTGTTTTATTTTTGTCGCTCACCGATTTTTCTTGGAGTATCTTAGTAAACGCTTCCGCTTTGATATTTGTCGCCTAGATAGTTTGTTTTTTTTGCCGGCGTAAGGATTGTCGGTTTGGCGGTAAATAATCTTAATTGGAGTACCCGAAAGCTTGAGTTCTGATCGGAAGAAATTCTCAAGGTAACGTGTGTAGGACAGGGGCATTGATTTCAACTGATTGCCATATATTAGAATGGTCAAAGGATTGCGATTTCCTACATGAGCAAATCTGAGTTTGATTCGCCTGCCCTTTACTAAAGGTGGCGGATGATTTTCTACTGCTTTTTCAAGGATTTTAGATAGGTGGCCTGTTTTTATTTCGAATGAAATCGCTTTCCAAGTTTTTTGTACCGCATCAAACAGATTGTCAATTCCAAAGCCGTATTTGGCGGAAATAAACACTACTTCCGAAAATTTAACGAAACTAAAACGACGCTCAATTTCATCCAAAAATCTATTTTTTCTTTCTTTTGTCAGGCGATCCCATTTGTTGGCAGCTATAACCAGAGCTTTGCCGTTGGTAAGTACATGGCCTAAAAGAGTTAAGTCTTGTGCACTGATCGACTCATCCGCATCAATTACTAGGATGGTTATTTGAGAGCTAGTGATAGCCTTTAAAGTTCTCAGAGAAGTAAGTTTTTCAGAATATTCGGTAACCCTGCTTTTTCGTCTAAGACCAGCCGTATCTATAAAGCTGTAGTTTTTGCCATTTCGTTCAAAGTCGACACGGATATCGTCTCTTGTCGTGCCAGGTATATCACTGGTAATTAGTCGATCATAGCCCACAACTTGATTGATTAGAGTTGATTTTCCCACATTCGGTCGACCTATGATAGAAATAAAAATGCCGCTGCGGCCTTCTGCTGCTTGCCACGATTTTTCTTTTGTTTCCATTATTTCGTTAGTAACCGAGCTAATTAACTCGTTCACTCCCTGGTTCTGCTTCGCGGACACGGCATATATATCGTTTAAGCCCAATGGGCTAAATTCGGAGCTAACAAATTCATAGCTAACGTTTTCTGATTTATTAGCCACTAGTAGGGTGGGTTTATTCCATTTTCTGATACTTGACAAAATGTCTTTATCTCTTTCGATTAGGCCTTCTTTACTATCCACTACGAACAGGATGGCCTCGGATGCCTTTGCAATTTCTTCGGTAGATTCGGATACCCGTTCTTGTAATGTATTTTTTTCGGCAGAGCTGGAGAGGCCTCCCGTATCAGCCACTAGGTATTCTTTACCGCCAACCGAGCCGATCCCTATTTTTGGGTCTCTGGTTAAACCTGGGATATCGGCCACTAGCGCGTCTCTCGACCGCGTTATTCGATTATAAAGAGTCGATTTCCCGACATTTTGTCGGCCGACTATAGCTATTGTCGGAATAGTCTTGCTTGGAAGTATCATAAGCCGTTGTTAAATGCTAGTTGGTCAAAACTAGATTTTCGACCTTCAGGACTTGTTGGGTCTCATAGCTATGGTTTTACCCTGAACGGAACGCATGATCAGTATGCCGTCAGTTACCACCCCCGGTGCCATAATGCTTTTTTTGCCTAGTCTATTTCTAAAAACTATTTCACCGGTTTTTGCGTCGATCCAGTGAATATATCCTTCGAAATCGCCGACAACAATGTAATTTTCAAAAAAAACCGGATCGGTTAGAAACCTTCCTCTCAGTGTTTGCCGCTTCCATATCGATGTGCCGTCTTCCTCATTCAAAGCCCAAATTGCACTTTCTTCATCAACAACGTATATCCGGCCGTTCCCTTTGGCTAGTCCGTTGTAACTGGAAATTTGTCTCGCCCAAATAATTTGACCATCGACTTTGGACAGGGCGGTGACCCCACCTTGAAAGCTGCTCACGTAAACGAAGTCTTCGGTTATCATAGGATCTCCATCTAAGTCTACCATCCGCTCGAGGTCTGTTACGCCCGAAGGAACGGTGATCGCTTTATTCCAGATCAATCTCCCGACTTTTAGGTCTAATGCTATAAGCCTACCATTGTCCAAAGCGGAAAATATTACTCCTTCATCAATCGATGGTTTACTATTGCCTCTTAAGGTAAGTCTCGGCGCGTTTCTTCGATAATTCCATATTTCAGATCCGGTTTCAGAATCAAGTCCTACTAAAGCGCCGTCGGCACTTCGTACAATTGTGATGCCTCCGGATGATGTGGGAGTAGCTAAAACCTCGCTCGAACTTCTGATTACCCACCTAAGAACACCTGTGCTAGACTCGCGTGCTATTACTCTGCCGTCGCCCGTTCCTACTAAAACTAATCCGTCACCAATTCCTGGAGAACTTGTGTATTCCACATTCTTGTCGTTGATTTTCCAGATCACTTTTCCTGAAGACGGTTCGATCGAAAAGAGCTGACCTTCTCGATCTGAAATAAAAATAATGCCTTCTCCTGCTGTAGGTTTCAGTTTTAGGTAGTGTGCGCCCAGTCCCTTTCCGAAACTCTTTTTCCACAACGTTTGTACTTTAATCGTCGGAGTAAATTTCTTGTCGAGTTTTGCCGGGCCGACCTGCTTTTCGTTTTTCTCCTCATTGCTATCCTTCTGATCACTGCTTTCTCTATCTTCTTTTTGATTAAAGTAAGAGCAGGCCGGTAAGAGGGTAAGACTGAAAAAAAACAGAGTAGCTAAAAGGATAAATCTCATTTTTTAAATCCTTTCCGAGCAGCAGTATTGTTTCTTTTTAGAATTAGATTTTGAATTGGATAACCGAGTAGTTCTGATTGCTTCAGCGCTCGTTCATATAAATTGTTAGCGGCTTCTATATCTCCAGCTGCCGCGGCTATATCTCCACGTAATTCAAGAGACGAGTCTTCAAAAATACTCTCTACCTTTGATATTACTATTTCTGCTTCTTCGATTCGATTTTCAGCAAGATAAATCCTTGCTAGGCGCCCCCCGGCTATCTCCGAGAGTCCTAAAGAATCATCGTTTTCTAAAATCTCAAGGAGACTTTCTTCTGCTTTACTGTAGTCGCCTTCCGAGACGAATATATGGGCTTCTAGCAGCTGTGCCATATGGGAGTAGGTTAGTTCTGGGTATTTCTTTTTTATTGTCGAAATTAAATCTTTGGCCTTATCTTTATGTCCTCTGTTCAAAAGTTGAAGTATAGATTCAAAGCTTGCAGCCGCGTCCTTCGAGCGGTCGGTTTGCACCATATCCCAGTATTTAACGCCTCCGATGCCGAGTGAGACGATTAGCAGACTCCCGATTAACGAGTGCCCAAACTTTTTCCACCAATTCTTGATTGTTTCGATAACCTGATCGTCCGTTGAATTATCATTCACTTCAGCTTTTCTCTTTCCGTTGGTTAATCATTAGGGCGGGCTAAACCAATAAAGTAGGTAGCAGATTTTCGAATTCTGAAATTCTACAAGATTTTTGCTCTACCGGTTTTCGCAGAGCTTTTATACTCAACATTTTGGTTTGGATTTCTTCGTTTCCAATTATTATAGCCGCATCGGCACCGCTTTTGTCTGCTTTTTTCATTTTAGATTTAAGGCTTCCAGACCCTAAATCGAGCTCAAAACAGATTTCTGGAAATAGTTGTCTCAATTCTTCGGCCTGAAGTAGTGCGTGTCTTTGAAAATTTAGCTCTGTGGCTAAGACATACATCTTACGGGGCCTTTTAATGATCACAGAATCCTGTAGTTTGCACATTTCCAAGATGCGCTCCAACCCTACGGCACACCCTACAGCCGCAGTCGCTTTTCCGCCTAGTTGCTCCACTAAGCCATCATATCTACCGCCCGCACAAACAGCATTTTGGGATCCGAGAGAGGATGTGGTCCACTCAAAGACAATATCAGAGTAGTAGTCTAGTCCTCGTACTAATTGTTCGTTTTCTCTAAAATCGATCTGTGCCGAGTAAAGTAGTTCTTTGAGTTCTGCAAAGCGCTCTTTTGCTTCATCGGATAGATGGTCTGCAATAGAGGGAGCGTTAACAATAACCTCTTGTATTTTGGGCTCTTTGCTGTCTAGAAGCCTTAATGGATTAGCCTTTAATTTCTGCCTGTTATGACCGTCAAATATGTCGTTATATTGGGATAAAAACTCTGTGAGGCTTTTGCGGTATCGGAGTCTATCATCTTTCGTGCCCAAGGAATTCACTTCTAGATTAATACTTTTTAAACCTAGTTCCTTCCAAATATTCGCAAAAATGAGAATCAATTCACTTTCCGCATGAATGGTGTTTGACCCAAAGAGCTCTAGCCCGATTTGGTGAAATTGTCTCTGTCTCCCTCTTTGAGGGCGTTCGTATCTGAACATAGGGCCGTGGTACCAAAGTCTTTGAGGTGCCTTGGTGTTTATTAAATTATTCTCGATAGCAGCCCTAACGCATCCCGCCGTGCCCTCGGGTCGCAGAGTCATCGACTCTCCGTTTCGATCTGGAAAGCTATACATTTCTTTTTGAACGATATCGGTTGATTCTCCTATCGAACGATTAAAAACGTCCGACTGTTCCATTATAGGAAGTCTGATCTCTTGATAGGAATAAGATTCTAGGATTTTGATAATCTTGTCTTCTACAGCCCTCCATAGTCGATTTTCGACTGGTAAGCTATCTCCCATCCCGCGAATCGCTTTGTACTTGGATTTCGAACTCATAGTTTATTCCGATTCAAAAATTCCCGACTTGAAGACGCACGACTCCCGATTGGTCAACCCTTAGGTTTCGTCTCACTATTTCTCCTCGAAATTCGATATCTACTGCATCCCCACTCCCGATTATTAAATTGTACGGCGGGCGACCTAAAAGTTCTAATGTTTGATTAGGGCTGATCAAGTCTCGAAATAGTACCACGCCGAGATTATCAACGATCTCGATCCATGTTCCTTCTCGTGCCCTGATAAGAAGTCTCTCATCAGTTATCTGAGTTTTTGAGATTGGGGGCGGCGTAGAATAGTCAATAGGGCGCTCGATAGAACCGCTTTCCGAGGTGTTTAAGGTGCCGTGACTTATATCGTCTAATTGTTTTTCTGCTACCGATTTAGATTTCGGAATTTCGTTGAAGTAACTTATGTAATAAACTGCCGTTGCTAGAGCTAACACAAAAATTATAATTAAGAATGAGTGCCTCTCGGTCCAATGTTGTTTGGAATTAAATGTTGCCGTAATTTGGGAATCTAAACGAGTTTTAGATTTCTGGATTTCATAAACCTTTAATAGTGGTTCACTGTCGGCCCCTAGCTCTCTGGCTATGAGGCTTAGGTATCCTTTTATAAAGGTTTCCCCTGCTAAATTTTGGTACCGGTTGCTTTCTAGTTGCCGTAGGATATTTGGATCTAAGTTTAGTTTATCACTAAGAAGTTCAACACTGATCTTTCGATACTCTCTCGCATGGCGGAGCATATCACCAATGTTGGCTAGATTGCCATTTATTTCAAACGGTTTGGAACTTTCGACACCGTAGAACATGAGAGCCTGTTGTTGTGAGAGAACTATTGTTGATTCGACGTCGGGTGTTTCTGAGTTTTCCATCTGATTGAGTCTGCCTTCTATCTACCTGAATCAAAGTCATCAATTAATTTAGTTTCGGCGGATTCTGGGAATAAACCTGTCAGTAGTAACCGAAAGCTAGCGACAGAGTCTAGGTCATTTTTCTCTACAGCTAATTGATACCCAACCCATAAAGAAAAAGCATTATGATTAGATATACTAACAAACTTTTTAAAATATTCATTTGCTAGGGTTACGTTATTGTCTTTCAGATTAAGGTGAGCTAGTTCAATCAAAGTAGCCCCGTTATTGGGAGATAGGCTCAACGATTTCTCGAAATAATTCTCAGCTTGATAATTTCTACCGGCAGACTTCTTGCATTTTCCTAAATTGAAATAAGCAGCGGCTTGATTTTTGTTCATAGGATTTTCTGCCGCTTGTAATAAATACTTTCCTCCTCTAGCATATTTTTTCCTTTGACACAGAAATTGTCCGAAGTTGTTTGCGGTAGCCGGGTTGTTTTTTTCTAAGTTCATGGCACTTAAAAAAGATTTTTCAGCATCTTGGCTTTCTCCGAGAGCGCTTTTCAATAGGCCCATGGCGTTGTGGGCTTCCGGATTGCTTGGATCTGCAGCAAGGGCTTTAGAGAGCTTTTTATGAGCGAGATCGAGTTCTCCTTCTTGCATGTACCGGAATCCTAATTCGGTATTAAGAGAGGCTACTCTTTTTGAATCAGGTTTGCCGGCGTTGTTTGAAGTGCCATAAGTGCAACTAGTGATTGATATACTGGTGGACAACAGAAGTCCGGCGATTAAAAACCTTTCAGTTCTCATTTGATGCTCGTTGAACCGATAATTTTTGATGACTACCAATTTTTCTCTTAATGCTACCAGCTAGTTGACCGCAGGCAGCCGATATATCTTCTCCTCTAGTTTTCCTTGTCGTGGTCACCATCCCTCCATGTAATAACGTTTCCCGGAAGCGATCTATAGAGCTTTCGTCTGAGCGTTGGTGAGGGATCCCCGGCACTTCATTATAAGGAATTAAATTAATTTTTGCCGGTACAGAAGATAGGAGATTCAGTAGGCTTCTGGCATGTTTTGTCCGATCGTTTAGATCTTTGATCATTACATATTCAAACGTTATTTCAGAATAATTATCGGCTGCACTATATCGCTTACAGGCTTCTAATAGATCTTGTAAAGGATATTTTTTGTTGAGGGGAACTAGCTTATTCCTGAGTTCGTCGTTTGGGGCGTGTAAGGATATTGCAAGACTCGTAAGGCAATGTCTCTTTAGAAGATCGATTCCCGGAATAACGCCAGCGGTGCTGACGGTCACTCTTTTCCTGGATAGATTATAGCTATTATTGTCCAGCATTAATCTAATAGCGGGTATCACATTTGGTGCGTTTAAAAGTGGTTCGCCCATACCCATCATGACAATGTTAGTAATGGCTCGGCCTCCTCTATCTCGCTCGGAAAGACGACGGGACGCGAGCCATAGTTGACCAATGATTTCACTAGTTTCCAATTGTCTAGAAAAGCCTTGCTGAGCTGTGGCACAAAATGTACAGTTTAATTGGCAGCCAGCTTGGGATGAAATACAGAGTGTTCCTCGTGCTGGTTCGGGGATGTATACCGTTTCTATAATATTCCCGTCTTCTAGTTGCACCATCCACTTTAGAGTTCCATCGACCGATTGTTTTTCGCTAATCACCTTCGGAGCAGTAATTATCGCTTTTTCTCCAAGCCGTTTTCTCAGATCCTTGCTGAGATTGGTCATTTTTTCAAATTCGATTACTCCTAACTGGTGAATCCATTGTATGACTTGCGAGGAACGAAAATTCGCCTCTCCCATATTATGAAAGAAATCTCCCATGGAACTTCTATCGGCGCCCAGAAGATTGAAGGGCTTCACTTCTAACATTTGTTTGTCATC
>CAZXQY010000017.1:0-8943 GCA_964642505.1 uncultured Gammaproteobacteria bacterium
CAATCCCAAAGCCCCCACTTGTACGCCCGAGCAGAGTCCCGGCAAATATTTTGTCTTTAAATGCTCGTCCGCGTTTCTAAATATATTGTTCAAGCACAAATTCTCATGCGCGACCCAGCTTAATGAGAGCGCATAATTCCATCTTCCAAACACTTGAGCAACGATCCCACTTGTAAACAGATCGAGTCCTTGCCCGCCATACTTCTCTGGCACCGTAAGACCAAAATAACCGGCGTTGCCAATAATCTTGAATACATCTTCCGGCCACCATTCTTCCGAATCCATTTTTTCCGCTAACGGATAAAGCTCTTGTTTGGCAAATCGGTTCGCCTCCTCAAAAATCGCCCGCTGGTCCTCGCTTAAGCTAAAACGAGCCTGGTTCTCATCTACACCAGTTTCCTTAGTATCCATCATACTTACCACCGTCAAACTCCTCGATTAAATTTAAGTAATAGACTTGCAAATTTACCGCACAAAAAGCGCCTCAGGATTCTCTTATGAAAAAGCGAACGATTGGTCGGCCGCCGCCACATAAGACTCCTCTAGACCTAATTCTTTTTTAACGATATTGGTTCCTAAAACGAGAGAAACACATTTGTAGAATGCTATTCTACGTGACAAACCTTCCCTTCCAAATCCGCAATCCGCAGTGACAATTAATCTGTCTTGAGGGATATACTCGAGCGCTCGTCGTATAGTGTCGGCCACCATTTCGGGCGATTCTACTGTTGTGCGAGTATGATCGACAACCCCAATACCTATCTTCTTATCGTACTTGTTCAGGTCGATATGTTTAAACAAAGCCGCGTCTCTAGCTTGATTACTCGCACATTCCAGATCAACAACATCACAACGCATCTCCAAAAAATACTCCAAGGAACGCTCGTAGCTAGGTCGCTCCCAATAAAAGCTTTGTTGATTTGGATTGCCCCAACACGTATGAGCCCAAATTTCTGCATCCACTCCTTCTACCTGACGGTTAAAAGCTTCAGAATAAAACCTCAGATCTTCGTCCGAACACGGAGGGTCCATTTGGCAATTAAAATGATGAACCGGTTCTTCTATTTGAATCACCTGGCAACCCGCAGCCGCTAACCCTCGATATTCCTCATTAATAACAGCAGCAATATCCATAATCATCTCTCTGTCAGATGAATAATGCTCATTCCATAGCATCATGGGTAAACAAGTAGCACAAATATTTCCAAATTTGACAGGTTTTTTTGACATCCTTTGGGCAGTTTTCCAAATATCAACAAAATGCAACTCTCCTCCATCAATTTCTCCGCTGACTGTCGGAGGGTGCCAAGATTCTTGTACTTCGTACAGTATGTGCCCAGGCTTCATATCACCATAATCCAAAAAATGGGAAGAGTTGCGAAAGCCTGAAATGCCTTTTAATCGTTCAATAGTGTAAAAAAACCATGATCTACCCCCCACTTCTAAGTCGTTTCGACTATCTCCATCCACCAAAATATCTAACCCAGCTTGCTCCTGTTCGCTTAAATAACAACGCACCGCATCCAGATACTGTTCACGGTACAGAGAGTCACTCATGGCAACCTTGAACGGTCTACCATTGAGGTTTTCAGTAAACCATGCCGGTTTCGGAAAGGAACCGATCATGGCGGTCGGTAAAATTTTATCTTTTGTTGCAACAAACATTTTCAACTCCCTCTGCCAAAGTTTGTATATATATCGGTATCTATCAGTAGCCAACCGGTTTTCGTTGAATTAGGATACAGGTCTTGCAACCTAAATCATATGAAATAGAGAGGACGAATGAATTTCAAGTTTTCTGAAGATCAAATAGCCATAAAGGATGCTATTGATAGGATATGTGGAAATTTTTCTCCAGACTATTGGTTGAAATGCGACGACACCGGTGATTTTCCGCAAGAATTTGTAGATAAAATTTGTGGGGCCGGATGGTTTGGTATTGCCATGCCAGAGGAATATGGTGGAAGCGGTTTGGGAATAACCGAAGCCTCTATAATGATGCAAGCGATCGCCGAATCGGGAGCGGGCTATACAGGCGCGTCTTCCGTACACCTCAATCTTTTCGGCTTAAATCCAGTTGTCGTTTTTGGAACAGAAGAGCAGAAAAACCGTATGCTGACACCTCTGATCAAAGGAGAGGATAATGCCTGCTTTGGCGTAACAGAGCCAAATGCTGGATTAGATACCACGATGTTAGATGTTAAGGCGGAAAAATCGGGAGACGGTTATATCGTTAGCGGTCAGAAAATCTGGACCTCAATGGCACAAAGAGCTACTAAGGTACTTCTCCTAGCCCGAACTACTCAAAAAGATCAGGTGAAAAAGAAAACAGATGGATTGTCTTTATTCTATACTGATTTAAATCGAGATTATGCTGAAATAAGAGAAATCTCCAAGATGGGCAGGAAAGCGGTCGATTCAAACAGCGTATTTTATGACGGTATGCCGGTCCCTCAAGAAGATCTAATCGGAGAGGAAGGGAAAGGATTTCACTATATTCTCCACGGCCTAAATCCGGAACGGATACTGATAGCAGCCGAAGCAGTCGGCCTAGGTAAAGCAGCTCTAAATCGAGCCGTCGAGTACGGGAAAGAGCGTGTGGTGTTTAACCGCCCCATCGGTAAAAATCAAGCCATTCAGCACCCTTTAGCGAAAAACTGGATGGAACTTGAAGCAGCTAATTTAATGACCTTTAATGCTGCGGCTAAGTACGATGATGGAGAAGAATGCGGAGCCGAAGCGAATGCAGCTAAATATCTTGCAGCTGAGGCCGGATTCAACGCTTGTGAACAGGCTGTACTAACTCATGGGGGAATGGGATATGCCAAAGAATATCATGTTGAACGCTTAATGCGAGAAATAATGATCCCGAGAATAGCTCCGGTTAGTCGGGAAATGATATTTAATTTTATTGCCGAAAAGGTCCTGGGCTTACCGAGATCATTTTAATCTGCACTTGAATCTGAACAGAGGAGAATAAGGATGCGATTTGGTTTTATGGAAGACTTCAGAAATCCAGTAAAATGGAGACGTCCCTTCCCTGCTTTCTATCAAGCGATACTCGAGCAAGTGAAACAGTGTGAGAAGATGGGATTTGATAACGTTTGGTTAACCGAACACCACTTTACGGACGATGGATACAACCCTTCACTAATGACAACGGCTGCGGCCGTTGCGACTTGCACCCATAAGATCCGATTAGGAACATTTATTGTTATTCTGCCCTATCAACATCCAGTTCTAATGGCCGAAGAAGTGGCCAACGTCGACATTCTTTCTAACGGACGTTTCGAGTTTGGTGTAGGGCAAGGTTATTCCTATCACGAATTCAACGCTTTTTGCATGAACCGTTCAGAACGTGGGGGGATGACACGCGAAAGCATTCGATTGATAGAACAATTGCTCAGTGAAGAAAGAGTCACACACGACGGCAAGTTTTTTCAAGTTAAAGATGCCAGATTGAGCCCTAAATCTGTCCAACAACCACATCCTCCCATTTGGATTGGAGCTAGAGGACCAAAAGCAATCACTAGAGCTGCGGAAATGGGTTACCACCTGATGGCGACCATCGGTCCCGATCCTGCTCCGTTATATCTGGAGACACTTAAACAGAATGGAAAGAATCCGACCAACTATAAAATTGCGCAACTGCGAATGATTTATTGTGCGGAGTCTGAAGACAAAGCCTGGGATGAATGCCAGGATCACCTATTCCATATGCTGGAGTTCTATCAAGACATTCTTTCAGAAGCCAAGGATGCTGAGGGGGACGATGCTCCACTGCCGGTAAATAAGCCGGAAGATATGAGACGTTCGATCCTAGCAGACCACTTCATGATAGGCACACCAGATCAGGTATCCGAAAAACTATCCCAATTTCAAACTGATTTTAAGTGTACTGATTTGATAATGGGCACTCAATTCCCTGGTCTAGACCCTGTCAAAGGCACGGAATCTTTCAAAATGTTCGCCGAAAGGGTTATGCCGCGGTTTCAGGATTAAAAACCTGAAACCGGCCGACTTATTTTTAAGCTACGCCGCCATACCGTCTATGATAGCACCGTACAATCCTTGTAACATTTCTACTATTTCTTCCTTACTCGCTCCGTTCGGAATCCAATTGCTGCTCCAATTGATCTTCGTACCCCCGCCCGTCTCAATGAGAGTAACTATCGCAAAATAATTTGTTAAAGGTAGAGCATCGTTCTCGGTGATTGAATAAGCAAAAACACGCTCATCATGAGCCACATCTAATCTCTCGACCACGCGCCCCCCCTCAGCCAATTCTATCGTTCTCACCGCACCCACGCCACTGCCTTCACAATCACACTTTGCTATCATATCTGGCAATATAGATTTGATGCCTCCGAAGTCCATCAACGTCGCAAATATCTCCGAACGGGTTTTATCAATTTCTTTTTCCACTGTTACATCGTAAGCCATACTTTTTCGCCTCCACTTAGTCTTCGTAAGTTAATCGTTATACGGATAGTATTCTTCAACAATCGATTGAAGTAAATAGCCTACAATGTCACCAATCTTAAGGATTGTTCGATTTGATAAAATCTCGCACTCTAGGAGCAATTTCTTTTCGCCAACGAGAACCACTAAAAACCCCATAATGTCCCACCTCTTTTTGAACATAGTCATGTCTACGACGGGCGGGTATATTGTAACAAAGTTCGTGAGCAGCCTGAGTTTGGCCGACACCAGAAATATCATCCTTTTCACCTTCTATAGTCATCAATGCACAACTTCGGATAGAGCTTAGATCAATTTTACGCCCGTTGACTGTTAGTTGGTTTTCCGGCAAATGATGTTCTTGAAAGACGATTCGAAGGGTCTCTAAATAGTATTCGGCTGGCAGATCCATGACAGCCAAATACTCTCTATAGAAAGCCCGGTGCAATTCGACCGAATCACCCTCTCCATTAACTAAGTTCTCGTAGAGATTCTTGTAGGCCGTCAAGTGCCGATCGAAATTCATGTTCATAAAACCAAACAATTGTAGAAAGCCAGGATAAACCCGTCGCATAAATCCAGTATAGGGAAACGGGACCGTCGCTATACAGTTGGATTTGAACCATTCTAGTGAATGACTCTTTGCAAATGCATTGGTTTGAGTCGGGCTTCTTCTGGTATCTATCGGACTACCCATCAGGACAACAGAATTAGGTTTCCAATCTTTGCCTTCCGCTTCCGCCAGAGCGGTGGCAGCCAACACAGCCGGGCCCGGTTGGCAAACCGCAATAATATGGTGTTTTGCCCCCAACCACTGCATGAATGTTTGAACGTATCCCACATAATCCGAAAATCCAAAAGAACCTTGTCGTACCGACACATCGCGTCCATCCTTCCAGTCCGTTACAAAAATATCAAAATCCTTCCTCAATTCGGTGACCGTGTCTCTCAAAAGAGTCGCAAAATGACCCGACAACGGGGCCACAAGAAGCAGTCTAGGCTGACCAATTTCATCTCGTCGCCCATTCTTTTTAAAAGAAATCAGATTACAAAAAGGCAAACAAATCTCTACAGTTGGTCCAACATCGTTTACCCTACGATCGGAACAACTGAGGCCCCAGCGCGGTTTGTCGTACTTTCGGGTAATATCCCCGAAAACCTCCAGTCCTGCTGCCATTGATTTACAAATAGGTGTCCCAGAAACGGGATTCCACGGATGGTACAACGTATTTCTGTAAAAGCTTGCAGCTAACCGTGCCGGCCCGAATGCCGTTTGCCCCATTTCATACAACTGGTACATCATATACTGCGCATCCACTTCTCAAGTAGGCCGGAAACCATCAGCCTTAGAAACATAGTTGCGCCGCAGCATAACGAATTTAATGTTGGATTACCACAACCAACCACGACTATAATCGTCGAACAACCTATTATTGCCAGATAAGAGATTGCACTATGATTGACAATTCGGAACCTAAAATAGAAAGTTTGGATCATTTTTTTGTCTATTCATCGGATCTAGCAAAAACAAAGCGGTTTTATTCAGAAGTACTCGGATTGGAAGATGGACCTCGTCCAAAATTTTCGTTCCCAGGACACTGGTTTTATCTCGATGAAAAACCAGTGGTCCACGTCGGGACCAGCGAATTTGAAGGAGGCTTCAAAGACGGAGAATCGGAAAGTAAGGAAACATCGTCAACTGGCACGGGTTCGGTAGATCACATTGCTTTTAAATGCAAAAACATCCGAAAGTTTCTGGCTCGACTAGATTCGCTTGAGCAACCGTTTAAAACTCAGGAAATTCCAGACTTCGACTTGAAGCAGATTTTTGTGGAAGACCCGAACGGAGTCACGATAGAGTTAAATTTTTTCGGCGAATAGTAGCCGATGTTGCAATATATTGTGTTCGACAAATCGTAGCCTTTGGCCTAGTCTATAATTAAATTTTATAACATACTAACGGAGGTCTATTATGCATGTAGGGATGTGTACTATTTTTCAAAATCCAGGAATATTACGGCAAGTTTGCCGAAAGTATCCAAAAAACTGGAGTGGATGGTGCCATCGATTACTTCATGGGCCTTCAAACCTGGGGTACGCCGGATATGTGTCATGAGACCATCATTAGAAATGTTGAAAGAATCGGTGCTGAAGCCTACATCGGAATATTTAGTTACGACGGAATGCCTTGGAAAGAAGCCGAGCGAAATTTGAAGTATTTCGCTAAAAATGTAATGCCTGCATTACAAGCTCGTTCCATAAGCGGTAAAACAGACTGGGCTGCGTGATAAATACCAATCAAAATGCCTGGATCCAAAGAGGTTTGGGTCTTTGGCTACTTTTAAAATCTGCTTTAGCCTCCTCCTACGGCTATCCGTTTGAAATTGATGTGATGGAATTACAGGAGATTAGTCCGCGCCCCGGAACAGCAATCTCTTCTAGAAATTTTGACAAATACAGACATCTTTTGGACAAGGATCTTGGCGTTTTCATTGATAACGATTTTTTATCGGTTACTGTGGGCGAACCTACATCGTTCAGACCGCATCCGGCTTTTGTAATGGCTAGTAAGCGGTCTGCTGGCTCTGTACGGCTGTCAGAAAAGCCCGGTATTTTAGAAAATTTCAAAGAAGGATTGCCCTTTCCAGCCGAGCCAAAACTAGAAGATGCGGATGCGGGAAGAAAATTAGCTTGGAATATGCGTTACGCCTACTTTGGCGATAGCGGAAAGGTGCCGGAGATGTTTTGGCAATTACGAGACTGGCGTAGTGAAAAAATAGAATTTGATATGGAATTTAAAGCGCGCCTGATGCGCTTTATGTATCGACACGTTCAAGTACCTGTGCCCGCCCTAGATAAGAATCCTCAAGATGCCTTTGGGGCCGCCTTTCTGACTGCCGTAAATGCCGGAAGTTATGATCGGACTCAAGCTCTAATTTTCGCTAATCGAGATGAATCTGAACAAGCTAATGGTTGGGTGTACATCCCGCAATTAGAAAGAACCCAGTCGTTAGCTTCCTTTCGGGCGGAAGAATCGATGTTCGGAAGCGATATCCTAGCTACGGACTTCTTAGCCTACACTGGAAGCCTTGTTGACATGAGCTGGAACTATAAAGGTTCGACATACATGCTTCTTCCTGCCTATCGACATGACAGAATTAGGCCTTCGGAGAAAAAAGCACGCAAATATAATTATTGGCACGTCGGTTTCGGTGGGCGGGCTGGATGCTTTCCAAAAGTTAATTGGCAGCTTAGAAGAACACATATTTTAGAGGGGAAAGCTAAAGAAAACGATGATAACGCTCAAAAAAGAATCTTCTATGTAGACGCTCAAACTTTTGCTCCCCTTGTTTGGAAGATATACAAGAGCTCAAACAAACTTTGGAAATTCATTATTAATACTTATGCTCACCCTAACACCCACGTTATTGACAATAATGAAAGCGGTGCTCCCATCGCCACGGCGTTTTCTACTATCGACACATTGACTAACCGCTGTACCACCGTACAGTTGTTTACCCTCATTAATCCGTCCGACGTTCAACAAAAAGATTTTGATCCCACGCGAATGCGAGCCGGAGGACGCAGACTTCGATAGGATATATTTTGATGCAGGACTTCGAAAGTCAGATGATTTATTATCTAAAAACGCAAAAGTTAGAATAAGCTTTTTACAAAGTTATAACAGGAGTTTAAACAATGAAATTTAGTTTACACGTCCAAACACGAATCACGGATTGGCACTTCATCAAAGACCTTGAAAATTTAGGATACGACGCTGCTTGGGTTCCAGATACTCAAATGATGTGGAGTGATTGCTATGCTACAATGGCTCTGGCTGCGCAAAATACTTCGAAAATTAAGATCGGTACCGGTGTCGCTATTGCCGGAACCAGGATTGCACCTCTCACTGCCTGTTCTATCGCTTCGATTAACGCAATCGCGCCGGGTCGAATTTTTCTTGGAATTGGGACCGGACATACTGCCATGAGAACGATGGGCCAGGATCCGATTCCCATAAAAGAATTCCGAGAATATCTTCGAGTAATTCGATCACTGTTATCCAACGAAGAAGTAGACTATACATATAGAGATAGAACAACCTCCATAGTCTGGCAAGATCATGGTACAGGCTTCAGAAATACTGAGACTAAGATTCCGATCTATGTTGCTGCAAACGGACCAAGGGCATGCCGGACTGCTGGGATGTATGGTGACGGACTGGTATCTGTTTTCAATGAACAAAAGGAAATCTTGGAATTTAATCTAAAAATGGTCAAAGAAGGCGCTAGTATAGCCAAACGTTCGTTAGATGACTATCACACAGTTACCCTTACTAACGCCGTCATATTAAAGCCGGGTGAAAAATTGACTGACGACAGTGTCAAAGCTAGAGCAGGTTCTTGGGTCGTCACAGCACTTCACTTTGTTTATGAAATATGGCGTTACACAAAAGATGATAGTGTTGTTCCAGATTACATG
>CAZXQY010000017.1:8953-26191 GCA_964642505.1 uncultured Gammaproteobacteria bacterium
GAAAGACATTTGGGAAGAATACAACGATCATGTAAGTAAATTCGAGCTACCTGAGGAGAAATGGCACCAACGTATTCATACCGGTCATTGTAGCTTCGTTCCCGAGGGTGAATCTCAATTCGTTACGCCGAAAATGATCGAAGGAACCTCAATCGTTGGAGGACCGTCTGAGATTGCTGAAAAAATTAGGGCAGCCGAAAAGGTAGGTTTACGTGAGGTAAGCTTGCTTCCACCGTTAGATCACCTAAGAAGTACAGCTACGGATTTCGCTAGAGAAGTCATTCCTCTGATTTGATAATCTTAAAAACAGACTAAGATAAATATCACGTTATTTGAGTTGATCGATCTTCTGATCATATTGAATCTCATCGGACCTATTAGAAAATAATGTGCTCTTTAGTGATGATGAAATCTAAAGGAATTGTCAAGAAGTTCTCTTCGTCAGCTCTGGTATTTGAGTACTCTTGCGTCAAGGCAGATTCTCTCATTTTCTGAGTGCTGTCAAACCAAGTAATCGCTAGGCCATCAAGTTTAGGTTGGACGGAGCCGTTATAAGACTCAAGAACTTCGTGGTTCTGAATATAACGGTTCACAGGCGGAATGGACGCTCCAAGTGGACCATGAATTTCCTTCCAGTATTTTTGAAAAATTTCCGCCTCCATGCCTTCCTTTTTAGTGACAAGCTCAATACTTTTTACTCCATCCGGGCTCACAGTTGAATTTTTAATCACTTCTTCTCTAACAATCATTCGTATGTTTTTCTCGACAGCACAAAACTTTAGAATATCTCGTTGTACATCTTCAAAGATTCTCGAATTTTCGCACTCTGTGTAATCCTCTCGACTCTCAAACCAGTACTCAGCAATTCCGTCAGCTGCCGGTCTCATTTTCTCGTAAGCAGAAAGCAGCGTATGTGATTGACAATAATGCATCAGACCGGGAAGGCGACTAACTATTTCCCTATTACAAGTTAACCAATATTCTTGAAACGATCGCGCGGAAATTTCATTTTTTTTATAGAGAACTGTTATCACTTTATACACTTTTTGTATTTCCTTTAGTTAAGTCTCACAGTGATTTAAGGGGAACTGTTATTTTGAACTATAACATCAGTTAACAGAAAACCCTCTTTAAAAACAGAGGAAATCTTACTTAATAATTGTTATATTTAGTTAGCTCAATCTATGCATTGGAAATATGGCATCGTGGTTCAAATCATCAGTCTCATTTTGTTTGCTTCTACTGTAATCGCCGACGAAAACGGTCCCGGAAATACTAACAAACGCTTTTTTGGAGCATGGAGCCTAAATCCGGAACTTAGCGACGATCCCGACAAAGCACTAAAAGGGAAACTACGGAAGCGTTATCGACCTCAAAAAATCTCTAAAAGACATCCTGGCAGCGGGAGAGGCGCTCCTGAGGTCGCTATGCAGAATTATTGGGAAACTTTAAGAGCAAGCGAAGAGAGAAAAGCATCCAAAAACCTTAAGCGACTCGGCCCTGCTTTTCTTTTACTAACATTTAAAACATTAACCATTTCCGCAGATACTGAAGGTAAAATCTCGATTTCTTATGACGGGTCTCCCGGACGAAACGTTAGACCCAACACTGGGGGCCGTATTTTTTCTGCAAAAGGAGAAGAACTCACTACCAGTTACTTCGGCCACACTTTAGCTTATCTCGTAAACAAAAGATTAATTCTGGAAACTGATGCTTCCGATGGCGGCAAATTCATTGAAAAATTATATATCGATCGTGGAACCCTTAGTTACGAAATTATTTTAGACTCACTTGTTTTGAAAGAAACAGTGAGTATCAAAAGAATCTTTTCTAAACAATAGAACCGTCCCTCAGGCTTTTTTAGGAGTACCTTCAGCGAGTGAGTCTCGGAATTTCGGATGCGCTAATTCTACGAGTGCTCGTGATCGTTCCCACAAACTTCTACCTTTTAGCCTCGCCACTCCATATTCTGTTACTATAAAATCAACACAGTAGCGAGGTGTGGTAACAACATCACCTGCTCCAATAGCCGTTACTATCCTACTCCTATCCCCTTTCCTTGTGGTTGACGGCAAGGCGATGATTGAAAACCCATCGACAGAAATCGACGCTGCTTCGATATAGTCTAGACTTCCCCCCACGCCACTTATCTGAACTCCACCCACTGTTTCTCCGTTACACTGGCCATGTAGATCGATTTCCACAGTGGAATTAACAGATACAAACTTATTTAGCTTAGCTAAATTTATAATGTCGTGAGTCTTTTCAATTGATTTCATTACAACCCGAGGATTTCGATGGCAACACTCATACAATTCAAAGTTTCCCGCCAACTCACCTGTCATAACACAGTCGGGGGATGTGCTGTTCTGCAGATATTGCGTTAAACCGGATGACAACATTCCTGAGTACAACTTGGTATTTTTAATTTCTGATAATCTTGCCAAAACGCTGTCAGGAATCGAACCAATTCCTAATTGTACAGTCGCGCCTTCTGGTATAAGACTCAAGACGTTGTCTACTATCTTTGATTCTGTGGTATCACAAACACCAGTATCGTAAGTAGCTAACGGTTTGTCCGATTCCAAGGCGAAATCTATATCATCCAGTAGAACCTTTGCATCTCCATTAGTAACCGGCATGTTAGTATTAAACTCCGCGATAACCAGTTTGGCCTCTCGAATGAAATGCAAATTTGGGCCAACAGAAATACCCAAACTAACTGTTCCATCGTCTTGTGGATAAGAGGTTTGAATTACAACAACGTCTGGTTCGATTACACCCTTGTTACCAACTATCGCCGTCAGTTCAGAAAGTCTCAAAGGAATAAAACTGATCTTCTCTTCGTCATTGCGTTTTAATAGACTACGCAGATTAATCCCAGCTTGCCATGTAACATATCGGAAATTCCGCCCCAATCCTTTTTTTAAAAACCGATAGTCACCTAAAGACAGCCCAGAACAAACAGTCAAACTCTTGAACGCATGAATTCGATCTGAGAAGGCATCGTAGAAGCGACTGGGACTAGCGCATCCACCTGGGAAAATAACGGTGCTACTGTCCTTGATTTTCTCTACCGCTTTGTCAGCACCAACAATCTTCATCGCCACCTTCCTCCATTCATATTGCCATAGAGCTCAATTCAAAACTTATTTCTAAAAATAAGATTCGATCATATCAGATAAACATGGATTACGACTGAACCAGATGATATAAAGCACTCTGTGCAAGAAAACATAAGCTGGCGACTTTCGTTCCTGCATTGAGAAATAAATTCGTTTTGAGGAGGATTAAATAATATGTTTGGATTGGAACCCATTCAGTTTTGGGGTTGGTTTTTCTTAAGTCTCTATTTAGGCCTGATGATCGTGTTCGGCTTTGTTGGCATGTCCCGCATTCAGAACAGCGATGATTTCGCAACTGCTAGAGGTAGCTACGGACCTCTATTTTTGGCGTTTGCGCTAACGGCCACAACTGCCAGCGGCGCCACTTTTTTAGGATTACCCGGATTGGCCTATCAGAGTGGCGTGACGGTTCTTTTTTATGCCTTTGTCTACCCTTTGGGTGTATACACTGGAGTTCTGATTTGTTTACACGGTGTTAGAAGAGCTGGAGCAGCTTTTGGGAGTCGCTCTATGCCAGAGTATCTCGGAGATCGTTTCAACTCAGACATTTTACGAATATTTGCAGCCCTCTTTTCAATGCTTCTTTTATTTTACCTCGCCGGCCAATTACTCGCCGGAGCAGTCATGTTTACAGAAATGTTGGGGTTGGAAGTTTTCACAGCTCTTTGTGTCACTGCCCTAGTTTTGATGTTTTATATAGCCCTTGGTGGGGCTCATGCGGACATTTTAACTGACGGCGTACAAGGCGCCCTGATGCTTCTATTGGCTTGTCTAGTACTCTACATGTTCCTCTTTGGAACAGGTTTAGAAGGCGGTCTGAGTGGCGTCCTTGACAATTTGAGAGAACAAGATCCCGATCTTCTCGAGCCCATTCATCCAACCCATCACCTATTCAATTCGAAGTGGGATATGTTCGCTATTTTCGTGGCTCACTTACCGCTCGGTTTACTACCTCATATTGGAAACAAACTTTGGGCGCTAAAGGATGACCGAGATCAAGTTAAGTTTATAACAATCGCTTTCTGCTTTGGCATGCTTCTCCCAGCTATCACGTGCGGAGGCATATTAGCCCGCGCTCTTTTAGGTGATGCGTTACTTTTAGAAGGGGCTAATCCGAACCAAGCAATCCCTCAGCTATTTATCGCAACACTCCCCACCTGGGCAGCGGCCCTGATTTGTGCCGGTGTCTTATCTGCCGTCATGTCTACTGCAGACGGACTCGTGGTCAGTACCGCCCAAATTTTTGCAAACGATATTTTCCGACGAACAATAGCACCACGTTTCATGTCTTCCACCAAAGATTCTGAAATCGACAGGATTGCACTACTCATCAGTAGAGTCGCTACCGGCTTAATACTGATTGGAGCTATCGCACTAGCTTTATATCTCAGAGAAAAAAACATCGCTCTGTTGGTTTGGATCGGCATCGGGGGAATGATGGCTGCGACAGCAGCGCCTATGTTCTTAGGAGTTCTATGGAGAAGAGCCACCAAGGAGGGGGCTTTAGCAGGCTTTTTAGTTGGAGGATTCATCTTTTCTTTCCTTCATGCAGGATATTTCGAACCCAGTATCTTTGGCGAAACCGCATTTGTAAGCATTGCATCATGGTTGGGGGCACAAGCAGACAACCCTTACGCATGTGCTACCTTAGGTGCCTTTGGATCGATTTCCATCATGGTGATTGTATCCTTCATGACAACGCCTCCATCAGATGAGCATCTGATCAAAGTATTCGGGCCGCAGTAAAGATGAGTACGGTACTAAAAGAAAAAAACCTACTAATTACCGGAGGAAGTACCGGTATAGGAAGAAAAACAGCTGTAAGATGCGCCCAAGAGGGTGCTCAACTAGTTATCGCAGATGTTAACGAAAAGGAAGGAGTTAATTTAATCGAAGAACTTAAAAATTCAGGCTACACCGCTAGTTTTATTAAAACTGACGTCACCAAAAGTTCTGAAGTAAACGCAGCGATAGATCATACAGTTAAACTTTATGGAAGCCTTGATGGAGCCTTTAATAACGCTGGGATAGAGGGGACATTTTCTAATATTACTAAAATTACGGAGGAAGATTTCGACCGGACACAGGCGGTTAATTTAAAAGGAGTTTGGCTATGCGTTAAATTCCAAATTTTACAATTTTTGAAGCAAAACTCTCCCGGTTCGATTGTTAACACGGCTTCGGTTGCGGGACTTGTCGGAACAAGGGGTGGCTCAGCCTATTGTGCCTCCAAGCACGGTGTAGTAGGTATTACTAAAAGTGCCGCCCTGGAATTCTCTAAAAAGCAGATACGCGTCAACGCCGTATGTCCCGGAATTATTGAAACTCCAATGTTAGAACGGATGATCGAGGAAACAGGAATGACCCGAGACTCTGTGGTAGCTCAAGAGCCCGTCGGAAGACTAGGGTTGCCTGAAGAAATAGCCGAGGCAGTACTGTGGTTAATCTCCGATCAGTCTTCTTTTGTGACCGGCATCGCTGTACCAGTAGACGGTGGTTACACTGCAGTCTAAGATCTGACATTAATTTCGCCTTCCTACTAAAAACTACGAACCCGTTGCCTCTCGGTCTCTCAACTCACGTCGCATGATTTTACCTGTAGTAGTCATAGGTAGAGAATCTACGAACTCTATAATTCGGGGGACTTCATGTTTCGCTAATTTCCCTCGCACGAAATTTCGTAACTCTTCTCCGAGCTCGTCTGAACCCTCGATATCCTCTTTTAAGATGATGTATGCTTTTATCACCTCCGTTCTAACCGGATCGGGGACGCCTATAACTGCCGACATCTGAACAGCATCATGTTTCAGTAAAGCATCCTCTATTTCACCTGGTCCGATTCTATAACCCGAGCTTGTAATAACATCATCTCCTCTACCGTGGAACCAAAAATAACCATCCTCATCCATATGTCCCACGTCCCCGGTTATCAACCAGTCTCCAATAAATTTTTCCATCGTCGCTTCTGGTCTATTCAGATATTCTAGGAGCATCACCGGATCAGGCTTTTTACAAGCTATATGGCCTTCACGCCCTGGAGGTACCTCATTACCGTTATCATCTATTATTTTTACGACACTTCCTGGGGTCGGCTTTCCTAATGAACCAGGTTTTATAGGAAAGACTTTGCCATTATTACCCAAAATAACATTACATTCTGTTTGCCCGAAAGCTTCGTTAATCGACAAGTTCAATTCTTTTTGGGCCCATTCTAAAAGGCCAGTCCCAACGGACTCACCTCCCGAAAGAACTGCCCTTAATTTTAAATCATACCTTTCAAGGGGCGACTGCACTTGACGCATCAATTTGAGCATCGTTGGCGTAAGTAATGCCAAAGTAACTTCGTGATCTGCTAATATTCTATAAGCATCCTCTGCATCAAACCCTTTCATTGCCGTAGCCACAACCTTCGACCCATGAAACCAGCCAGGCATAATGACATCCATGAGACCAGCCATCCAGGCCCAATCGGCTGGAGACCATAGCGCGTCTTTGTCTTGGGGAAAAAAATCGTAAATGAATTCTAGGCTAGGCATGTGCCCCAGCATCATCCTATGAGGTTGGACGGAACCCTTAGGGAGCCCAGTCGTTCCCGAGGTATAGCTAATCCAAGCCACATCTTCGGCATCTGTTTCAATATTGTCAAATGAATCGTCCGCCCCTTCTAGTATCGACCAAAAATTCGAAGCACCCTCGGGCTCCCCGTCGATCACTAAGACTTCCAGCAAACTTGGACATTCAGATCGAATTTCCTTAACTTTTTCATAATTCGCGAGATCAGTGATGACAATCTTAGACAGACAGTCGTTCACCCTGTACTTGATCGCCTCACCTGCAAAAAGTACGGAACACGGACCTGAAATCATTCCAGCTTTCCAGCACGCTACATGTCCGATCGCACACTCTGGGTCTTGCGCGAGCAATAGAGTCACGACATCTTTTTCTTTTAAGCCAATTGCTTTAAAAGTGTTTGCCAGCTGGTTAGCATAGCGTTGAATATTCTTATAGGTGTATGTATGTTGGACTTTTTCAGAATCCTCATATACTAGAGCTACCCTCGATTCGTCGTCGGCCCATCTGTCACAAACATCAGTTGCAATATTGTACTTTGCCGGGATATTCCAACTAAAGTTTTCACAGATTTCGTCATAGTTAGAACCTCTTTCTAGTAAATTTGTTCCCATGTGCATCCCTCGTACTCTTTATAAAGCCACATCAGGATTTAGAAGAATTCACAAAATGAATTCTTCAAATCCCTTAAATCCATTTTATTAATGTCCGCATTTCATTCATAATGTCTCAGAATCACGCCCGAATATTAATTTTTTGTAGTACTTAACGGACGACAACCCGAATAGCCGTTTTACGACCACTTACAAACGAGACTCAGCCAAAGATAACATGATTGGCACCAACAATAATACATCTAAAATGTCCCGATTCGAGTCGAGTTTCGCCGCCTTTGTCGTATCGCGAAAATGGTTTTTGATCGCCTTTTCCCTGACTTTGGTAACATGTATGAGTGTCGGCGTAAGTAACCTTTACTTCGATTCGAGTTACCGAGTGTTTTTTAGCGAAAAAAATCCCGAGCTCCTGGCGTTCGAGGCACTAGAAAATACTTACACCAAAGATGACAATGTGATTATGGTACTAACCCCCGAAACGGGGACCATTTTTCAACAAGACAATTTAGCCGCAATCAAACAATTGACCACAGCGGCGTGGCAGATGCCATATTCAAATAGAGTGGATTCTCTCTCAAACTTTCAATTCTCCCGGGCCATTGGAGACGATTTAATTGTCACTGATCTAGTCAATGACAGCAGTTCCTTGACGGATAAGGAAATACAATCAATTAAACAAGCCGCCTTGGCAGAACCGGCTCTAGTCGACAGGCTGATAGCATCAGACAGTCGCACTACTGGAATAATGATTACTGTCCAGATACCCCCGGACGAAGTCACGAAGGCGACCACCGAGATTGGGCGTTCCGCCAGAGCAATGGTAAGCGAGTTTAAGAAGGAATACCCATACTTCACGGTGCACCTCAGTGGCACTATAATGATGGATGACACCTTCGCTGAAATAGGGCTACGAGACTCCTCTACCCTAGTACCCATCAGCTTTTGCCTTATGTTGCTCATATTAGCCCTATTAGTCGGCCGAATTTACGGGACTGTAGTCACTCTTTCGATAATTCTATTGTCTATCGCGGCCGCCATGGGTGCGGGCGGTTTTCTGGGTTATCCGCTTACGTCTGTTACTATTTCGGCTCCCACTATCATATTAACAGTCGCTGTCGCCAACTGCGTGCATATCCTGGTTACCTTTTTTGATTTATTAGAAACGGGAACAGACAAGGTAGAAGCTATGAAAGAAAGCCTGAGAGTAAATTTACAACCCGTTTTTTTGGCTAGCCTCACCACTGCCATCGGTTTTCTCACGATGAACTTCTCGGAAGTTCCACCTTTTAACCATTTGGGGAATCTTGTCTCTATAGGAGTACTGACTTCTTTCGTGCTCAGCATCACGTTGCTGCCCGCAGCCTTGCTGATACTTCCTATCAAACCAAGTCAACATAAATCTCGAAAATTCGGCAGACTTGATAGCTTAGCAAATTTTGTGATTGTCAAAAGAACCACTGTTTTGGTGTGTTCATCAATTGTCATCATATTTTCTACAGTCAACATTCCTAGGAATGAACTCAATGACGTTTTTGTACATTGGTTCGATAAATCAATAGATTTTCGAAAAGCTACGGACTACATGGAAGAAAATCTGACGGGCATTTACTTGATTAGCTATTCACTCGACTCTGGAAGTTCTGGAGGAATCAACGAGCCCACCTATTTGAAGGAAGTGGAGAATTTCGCGCAATGGCTAGAACAACAATCGGAAACGATACATGTAGACAGATTCACTACGATCATGAAACGCTTAAATAAGAACATGCACGAGGACGATCCATCCTACTACCGTTTACCAGAAAGCCGTGAGCTCGCCGCCCAATATCTACTTCTTTACGAAATGTCGCTTCCTTATGGCTTGGATTTAAATAATCAAATCAACGTCGACAAGTCGAGTTCTAGGATTAACCTAACTACCAAAACGTTATCGACAAAAGAAACTTTGTCGCTCAATGAACGAGCTCTCGATTGGGCTAAGCGAAACAACGTAGCTATAACGAAAACAGAGAGCGCCGGCACGATCCTCATGTTTTCGAACATTGGGCAGAGAAACATTAAAGCAATGCTTACGGGCACCACTACCGCGGTATTCCTTATCGCAGTGATTTTGATGGTCGCGCTTCAATCGTTCAAAATAGGCCTTTTGAGCTTGGCTGCAAACCTAGTGCCTGCTGGGATAGCTTTCGGATTATGGGGTATATTTGTTGGAGAAGTAGGACTGTCACTGTCGATCGTAACCGGTATGTCCTTTGGGATCGTTATCGATGATTCTGTTCATTTTCTATCAAAATACCTTAGAGCCAGGAGAGAAAAATCGCTGGATGAATTCGAATCTGTCCGTTATGCTTTCAACACTGTTGGTCGAGCTTTGATGATAACAACTCTGATTCTGGTTGTAGGTTTCTTGGTGCTAGCCACATCTAGTTTTTATATGAACTCTGGCATGGGTTTAATGACCGCGATCATCATCTCGATCGCTTTAGCTAGTACCTTTTTCCTACTTCCTCCCATGCTATTAAAAATTGAGGGGAAAAAATAAATGCGGTTACTTTCAATCCTTTTCTTATCTTCTATGCTGTGCTGTGATTTAATTGCTTTATCGGATGAAGATAAAGGTTTAGCGATCGCAATGGACGCCGACAAAAAAGATAGCGGCTGGGGAGATGCCTCTGCCAGCATGACTATGATTCTCAAAAATAAACAAGGCCAAGAAAGTAGACGTTCTATCCGAATAAAAATGTTGGAAGTACTCGGTGATGGCGATAAAAGTTTGACAGTTTTTGATTCTCCCAAAGATATCAAAGGAACGGCTTTTTTGAGTCATACACACTCCCTAACTGCCGACGACCAATGGCTGTTCCTTCCAGCGCTAAAAAGAGTGAAACGTATCGCATCCGCAAACAAGTCCGGCCCCTTTGTCGGCAGTGAATTCGCCTATGAAGATTTAACTTCTCAAGAAGTCGAGAAATACACCTACAAATGGCTTCGGGATGAGAAAACTTCAGAAGCTGAATATTTTGTAATTGAGGCTTACCCAGCATATCAGTACTCAGGATACACTAAGCAGATTGTTTGGGTAGACTCCAACATGTACCAACCGATGAAAATCGAATTCTACGACAGAAAAGGTGCCCTTTTAAAAACACTTACATACTCCGGAATGAGACAATATCTTTCCCAATACTGGCGAGCCGACAAAATGTATATGGAAAATCACCAGACGGGCAAAACCACCGAGCTACTCTGGGATAACTGGGCATTTAAAACCGGCCTTGTAGACCGCGACTTTCAGAAAAATACGTTGAAGAGAACCCGATAATTCAAAGTACACTTATCTATCTAGAAACACCTATCAAAACGGTTCCACCTATCCGGTAATGCGTGAGAAAAAAGGCGTTCAAAAAAATGCTACGACTAATTAGTTTTTCGTGTGACCCAGTAATACTTTATACTTGACGAATGTCAAAATCCGAAGCGAATTCTATATCAATAGAACCCATACAAGAAACGGTACCGATTAGGTTTCCCGAACCATTAGGCTTCGGAAAAATTTTCACGGACCGAATGTTTATTCAACAATTCTCCGAAGAGAAAGGATGGCATGATGCGCGGATCACGAGTTACCAGTCGTTATCTTTAGATCCAGCCTGCACTGCATTCCATAACGGGCAAATGATCTTCGATGGAACGAAGGCATATAGAGGTCCGGGCGGCCAAGTAAATTTATTTAGGCCTAATCTGAATGTTGAAAGATTCAATAAATCTGCTCAAAGAATGGGAATGCCAACCGTCGACCCGCCGACTCACTTAGGCGCCATTAAACAATTAGTGCGACTAGAAGAAAAATGGGTTCCGAATAAACCTGGTACGGCGCTGTACATACGACCAACTATGATAAGCAGCGAAAGAAATATAGAAGTCAGAGCTAGCCGAGAATATCTGCATTTCATTATACTGACTCCAGTAGCGCCTTACTTTGCTGAGGGATTTCAACCCATAGCGGTCTTGGTTTCAGACAATTTCGTACGCTCTACCCCTGGTGGCACAGGAGAAGCGAAGACTCCTGGCAACTATGCTGGCTCGATAGCCGCAACGGAAATAGCTCTGGGAAAGGGATATCAACAAGTCCTTTGGCTAGATGGTCGAGAAAGCAAATACATAGACGAAGTTGGAGCTATGAACATAGCTTTTGTACGAAAGAATGGTGACATCCTGACACCCTCGTTAACGGGAGCTATATTGCGAGGAGTTACACGGAACTCCTTAATCAAATTAGCCCCTACTTTAGGCCATAAATTTATCGAAGTTAGGATAACGATTGATGAGGTGATTGAAAATCTTCATAGCGGTTCCATCACTGAAGTATTCGGAATGGGCACCGGTGCGGTCATCGCGCCGATTGGCAAGCTCCTTTATCAAGATCATGAAATAGTTGTCGGAAACGGGGAACCAGGAGCCGTATCCTCGAAACTTTACAAAGAGCTCGTCGATCTCCAGTACGGCCTCAAGCCGGACCCGTTCGATTGGATAGAATCCATCAACGTTTCTTAGTACTTAGTCAAAGATTTTTTAAGAGCAATTGTAAATTAGAGGAGAACAAAATGGCTACGACGAGCCTGATTGAATATGACGATAGTAGTGACGAGGTGAGAGCAATCTATGATGATATTAAAACCAAAAGAAACTCGGATTTTATAAATAATTTCTGGAAAGCTCTGGCGAATAATCCCGAACAATTGGCTACCACATGGAACCAAGTCAAACGCGTGATGAAACCTGGTAAATTAGACAGTGTCACTAAAGAGCTCATTTACATTGCGGTATCCGTTGCCAATTCTTGCGAATATTGCATCCACTCTCACACGGCTTCCGCTCGAAACAAAGGTCTCACTGACGAACAATATAATGAAATGCTGGAGGTAATCGGTCTGGCTCACCACACAAATGGTTTAGTATCTACAATGCAAGTGGAAGTAGACGAAATCTTCAAAGTCTAGTCGGTTCAATCAAGTGGTCTAATTCCAAAACAAAAGGGGGAGGAACATCGAATATGACAAATAATAAAAGCACAGCAGGATTTGTAATGAATCAAACAATGTTGCGAATAAAAGATCCAAAAAAATCCGTGAAATTTTACTCCGACGTTTTAGGCATGACGATGCTCGATAATTATGATTTTCCAGCCATGAAATTTTCTTTGTACTTCATGGGATATCTGGAAGCAGATGAGTCAATCCCGAAAGATCGCGCGGTACGGTCGGAGTGGGTCTTTTCGCGACCAGCCTTAATAGAATTGACTCACAACTGGGGCACAGAAAACGATTCCAATTTCTCCGGATATCATGATGGCAACAGGGAGCCCCAGGGTTTCGGTCATATTGGCATTTCTGTCCCCGACGTATATGAAGCCAGCAAACGGTTTGAAGAAATGGGCGTTGAGTTTGTCAAAAAGCCCGATGATGGCAAGATGAAAGGCTTAGCGTTCATAAAGGACCCTGACGGTTACTGGATAGAAATACTGAACCCTCAGGGGTTAAAGAATATCGTAACTTCGGTCTAGTCAGGCGTTCTTGATTGTAAGGCCCCCATCAACCGCGAGATAAGTGCCAGTTATAAACTGGGAAGCTGGAAGCGCAAAATTTAAAGTGCCATGTGCGACTTCTTCAGGTTCTGCGTATCGTTTTAGTGCAACCCGACGTCGTGCAAATTCTCGTTTCGCCTCCTCTGGTATCGCGTCAGTCATACCCGTCCTGATGGGGCCAGGACAAATACAGTTGACCGTTATTCCAGAACCCGCTAATTCAACCGCGAGTGATCTCGTCAAACCAATAACTCCGGTCTTAGCAGCAGTATAGGGACTGATGCCCTTTGTAGCACCCAATCCCTCGGTTGAAGCAATGTTTATAATTCGTCCCGCTTCGCTATGTTTTAACAGAGGCAGGCAAGCTCTTACCAAGAAGGCCTGCGACGTCAGCAGAACATTCAAAGTCTGAGCCCATATTTCTTCATAATCCGAACCATCTATCGTGGTCTCAATCGCTATGCCAGCATTATTTACCAGTATATCAAGTTGCGTCCAAGTCCCTGCTATATCTTTTACCACGCGTTCTCTATCCTGCTCATTACTTACGTCTAAGACCCAGCCGTTCGCTATACCTCCACAAGATTCAATTTCCGATACAACTTGTTCCACTCCCTCTTCCGTAAGATCGGTCACCGCAACCTTCGCCCCTTCATCGGCAAAAAGATGAGCGGTCGCCCGCCCCATACCACTAGCAGCTCCGGTAACTAAAGCCACCGAACCCTTTATACTCCTACTTAACTTACTTATACGCGACATATCTTCCTGTACCTCCAACCTAGATGTGCTAATACAGCTTTTGTAACGAACACCTTATCTCATTATTATCTAGCCCAGAAAACTAGCTTATTATTTGCGGGTAGATCTATTTTTGACGCCGACATAAATCCATATGCTGCGGCGGTATCATAAAGATCTTCTAAATTTCGCAAACCAAAATAGTTGTTTTCAGATTTTAACATTAAATCTAGTTGCATATCGCCATCACTCGAATATTGATCCTGTTCCTTGAAGGGTCCGTACATCGCTAAAAGCCCGTTTAGATTAAGTGTTTCAGCACTATGCCGAAAAAATTCAGGTACAAAGCGATGCTCTATGTAATGGATTACGTTAGACGCAAAAATCCCATCATATTTTTGGTTCAACTGCGGCCAGTCTTTAATATCTAATTCTATTGGAATAGGTAAATTAGGATACGGATAATCACGTAACCATGCCGAAATACCTTTTAAATTTGTTGCCAAATCACTTGTCTGCCACTCCAAGTGCCTTAACTGCGGTGCAAAATGAACCGCATGCTGACCTGTACCTGAACCTACTTCTAGCACCGAGCTACATTGAGAGAAGATATCTTTCAAATGATTCAAAATATAACCCTTATTTCTTTCCGCCGCTCCAATAAACGGTTTATCCATGCTTTACGATCCCTGTTTGTTTACTATCGCGGAAGTATTCGCTTCCACAGATAAATCGACATCAGAAGCCATAATCGATTTTTTCACTTGTCTATTATCGGGCGTTTGAGTAAGGTTATTAAATCATCATTAAGCCCAATATTTAAAGAGAAATTATGTCCGATACTCTTGGAGAGCAGCTTGAAACCGTGAAGGCGGTCATGAAATATCTCCCTAGAGAAGATAACAACCCCACATTTTATATAACTAAACCTGATCCTAACTATTCCCCTCCTCTTTTTGACAAACCGCTCGTCTCAATATATGACATCAGATCGGCAAAAGATAAAGTTTCTCTAGACGAGAACGGTTTCGAATTTATCCTTCAAAAACTACCTGAGATCGACTTCCTAGACAAGGATTTGGTAACCAGTCTGTACTATCCCGCCTGTGAACAAATGGTTACTGAAACCACCGGCGCCTATAGAGCCATTGCCTTCGATCACAACGTTCGAGACTATGAATTAGAAACAGCCGATAATCCAGTGAGATTCGTCCATAACGATTACACCGAAAGCTCTGGCCCTCAAAGAGTCAAAGACTTAATGGCATCTGAAGCCGACGAACTTTTGAAGAAAAGATACGTTTTTATCAACATTTGGAGACCATTAAGGGGGCCAGTTCATGATTTCCCGCTTGCTATTATAGATGCTAACAGTCTTTCTAAAGACGACCTTGTAGAGTCGAAATTAAAGTATGCTGACCGTATTGGCTATATCTATAGCGTTGTGAACAACCCAGCACATCGGTGGTATTACCTAAATGCGATGCAAACCGACGAAATCTTGCTTCTAAAATGTTTCGATTCAGCTAAAGATGGACGATCCCGCTACACAGCTCACGCCTCGTTTCGGCATCCAAATATCCCTGAAAATTGCCTTCCGCGACGCAGCATAGAAACTAGGACCATAGCTTTTTTTTAAAATTTTTGCGTTTTACC
The DNA here is from genome assembly GCA_964642505.1 of uncultured Gammaproteobacteria bacterium. Taxonomy (GTDB): domain Bacteria; phylum Pseudomonadota; class Gammaproteobacteria; genus TMED69. The sequence continues at coordinate 24,241 of CAZXQY010000017.1, forward strand.
CAGTTGATGGGTTAATCTAAGGCACATCATATAGCTATTTAGAATATGTGGGAGGCAAACCGATGCATGTTGGAATGACAGCGATTTTCCAGAACCCTCTCCGATCAGAGGGAGTATCCGATTACGAAGTTTATAAGCAAGATATGGAACTAGCCTTCCAAGCTGAAGGCTTAGGTTTTGAATCTGTCTGGGGTGTCGAACACCATTTCACAGATTATACAATGACCCCAGACGTCACCCAATTTCTCGCTGCAGTAGGCGGTGCTTGTAAGAAAGTGAAACTAGGTTCAATGGTCATCGTTCTACCTTGGAACGACCCTATCAGAGTAGCCGAAAAAATCTCCATGCTGGACTGTATGACTGACGGACGGGTAATAGTCGGAATAGGTCGCGGATTGGGCAGAGTTGAATTCGAAGGATTTCGGGTTCCGATGGGAGAATCCAGAGACCGATTTGTGGAATCTGCAGAGACTATCCTACAAGGACTAGAACAAGGGTTTTGTGAATACAAAGGCAAATATATTAAACAACCTAAAGCCAGAATTAGACCGGAGCCCTTTAGATCTTTTAAAAACAGGACCTATGCTGCTGCTATTTCACCAGAATCCTCCATGATTATGGCAAAATTGGGCGTAGGGATACTGGTTATCCCTCAAAAACCATGGGAAGAACACGCCAAAGAACTCGCCGATTACAACGATCTGTTCCTTAAGACTCACGGGGTCAGCGCTCCTAACCCATATGTAGCTGGCTGGGTCGCTTGTGACGAGAATGAAAGAAAGGCTGAAGAAATGGCCAGGACCTATATTGGTGGCTACTGGCAGTCCGTGGTTAAACACTATGAAATGGCCAATGACCACTTCCAGCACACTAAGGGTTACGAGTATTACAAACGACTCACTGAAACCATTGAAAACGAAGGAATAGATGCCATGTCGGAGTTCTTTATGAATCTCCAAGTTTGGGGAACGCCTGATCAATGCCTGGAAAAGATAAAAGATATTCACTCTAGAACGAAGTGTGCGGGTTTCAACGGCATCTTTAGCTATGCCGGAATGGGCGCCGAAATGGCTCAAAAAAACATGAAACTTTTTTCAGAAACTGTGCTGCCTGAGTTAAAGGTAATGGGCGATTCTCCTAAATTCGATCGAGAAATCGACTCTCCCCCTCAATTCATCACTAAGGAAAATAAAGCTGCCTAGTCCTAAAAACTCTAGACCTGTCGCCCAAAAAAAAGGGCCTAAAAGGCCCCTTTTTTAGAGTCATAATATTATTTCCGCGAGCATAAATAACCCGTCGGCACTCACGCCGCCTGATTAGCGGTATCTTCATCCTCCCAAGATTTAAGCACCGGCATCACTTCTTTCGCAAAGAGTTTCTGGCTTCTCTGCGCAATCTCGAAATCCATACCAGCAAACCTGAATGCCATAAGACAGTCAGTACGTCCCATTTCTTTTCGTCGCTGTTCAAATTTTTTCAGCATCTCATCAGGAGTACCCCATATCTGTCCTTCGACATACGCCTGCATCATACCTTCCTTACCAGTTTCTCTTAACGCATCCACAGCGTCTCCATAAGCCTCGTACCCTTTTGCTTCCTTATAGTGATCTCCCATCAAATCATAATGGTGCAGCACGCTAAGAAGATAATTCGCAATATACTTTGAATTCTCTTTAGCCCGGTCGCTATCACTATCACATATACACATATCTGTTAGTAATAAAGGTCTAGGCTCAGTACTGTGGTGCTTGATAAAACTTTGCCTATATTGCTCATATTCTTGTTTTTGGACTTCCATCGGTTTGTAATTGAAAGCCATCATCTGAGCACCTAACTTAGCGGCCTCTTCTCCTGATTCAGGGCTCATCGCAACTTGAGTAACTCTATCTTTGAACGTACGCGTAGGCTTTGGTCTAATCACTGCATTAGGTTGTTTAAAAAATTTAAAATT
>CAZXQY010000017.1:26201-34182 GCA_964642505.1 uncultured Gammaproteobacteria bacterium
AAGGATACTATTTGCAAAGGTGATCGGACTCGATAGGTTGTTTAAAAAATTTCCCTTCGTGTGACTCCATAACGCCTTTCTCTAAAGCATCTAAAATCATAGGCGCCGCTTCATCAAAACGCTCTCTAGACTCGTCCATATTGATCCCAAATTGATCGAATTCCTTCCTAGACAAACCTCTTCCCAAACCTAATATCAATCTCCCGTTACATAATTGATCTAAAAGGGCTGCCTTTTCCGCTACTCTCAAAGGCTGAATATTCCAGGGTACGATACAAGCTCCTGTCGCTAATTTGATGTTTTTAGTAAGGCCAGCCAAGTGTGCCAAATAAACGAAGTTATCAGGACAGAACGAGTAGTCTTCAAAATGATGCTCCACAACCCACACACTGTCGTATCCCTGTTCATCAGCTGCCAAGGCGGACTGAAGCTCTTGCTCATAAACTTCTGCATCAGACATGCCCTCGTATCCCCAAGATTGCATAACTTGTATTAAACCTACATGCATAGCTATTTCCCCTAAATTTCCTAAAAATATATACAGGTTCTTTTAGCAAGAAGCATTAACCTGCTACTATTCTGATTTCTACAGAGTTAACATTAACAGGGGATAAAAAATGATGCAATCCATCGGCAAATTATGCCTGTTGTTAAGTTTGTTGGGAGTAAACACAGTAGTAGGAGCGGAAATGTCAGATCATAAAGAAATAGAAACCACAATTTATAATTATTTCAATGGCTTAAAGGAGGCTGATAGAGGCATGCTCGAACGAGCTTTTGTAAAGGATGGAGGACATATGAAAGGTTTCCTACGGAAGGAGGACGGCGCGAAAGAGCTGACTGTCAGGCCAATGTCCGAAGTAATTGACGAATGGGCAGCCCGAGAACCGAACCCCGATTTAAAAGGCTCGATCTTGTCTCTACAAATATATAGTAACGTTGCAGCAACTGTGCTTTTTGATTTTAACGGTGTTTTCGTAGACTCGTTCCAACTTGCGAAAACGAAAGCTGGGTGGCGAATAGTCAATAAATATTATATCGATCAGTAACAAGGGATCTTGTTCCCTGCGACATCCCTAACCACAGGAAGGAGCCCTAAAATGCAAGTGATTTCTCACGACAACTTAAAAACCCATGAACTGCCCGGTTTAATACACAGAACATTATCTAGTAAGCGAAATGGTAGCAAGAGGTTCGAAGTCTGGAAACAAACTATTTCCGGAGAATCGGCCACTCCTGTTCACAAACACGATTGTGAAGAAGTCATAGTTATTTTGAAAGGAGCTGGTGACTGCTGGTGCGAAGGAAAACGATACCAATTTCACGCTGATCAGACTCTAGTATTTCCACCTAACGTAGTTCATCAAATTATTAATACCGGCAAAGACGACTTGGAAATTCTGGCCTCACTTTCAATGTCGCCAGTAATAGTAGAAACCGAGGAGGGTGCAAGACTTCCTCTACCTTGGGATACCGATGGCGTTGAATAAGCCGAGTGTTAAGATAGAGTTTGTCCCCGACTCTCCCAATATCGCCTACAAAATTGCCGGGCAAGGAGACCCCGTGATTTTCCTCCATGGGATAGGGGGAAACAAAGAGAATTGGGTACGTCAGATAGAATTTTTTAGTCGATCGAACACGGTCATAGCCTGGGATGCTAGAGGTTACGGAGACAGCGAAGATTATCTCGGCCCGTTAGATTTTAGGGAATTTAGTCACGACTTAAGGCGATTGCTCGACCACTTAGATATTAAAAAGGCACATCTATGCGGTCTGTCTATGGGTGGCAGAATCATTTTAGATTTCTATGAGTTCTACAAAGAGAGAGTCTCTAGCCTCACTCTCGTAGACACATTCCCGGGGTTTGACAATTCTTTCACTGAGGCAGGTAGAGAACGATTTATTCAAGAACGCCGACAACCTCTCGTAGAAGAAGACAAAGAACCAGCCGACATAGCGCCGTCCGTCGTCCCTGGTATCGTAAGCCCCTCCGCCTCTAAGGCGGTCGTCAACGAATTGATCCAAAGCATGAGTAAATTGCACAAGGACAGTTATGTGAAAACGATAGAATCAATGACCATGTACGAACCAGTTGCGGATGTAAGCCAAATACTAGTCCCCGTTCAAATTATTGTAGGAGAGGAAGACAGGCTCACACCACCATCCATATCTCAAAACATGCACGAAAAAATAGCGGATTCAAGACTGGAAATTATTTCGAACGCTGGACACATCACGAACATTGAGGCTCCCGAACGATTCAACAATTGCCTACGCAACTTCCTGGAAGAAATTTCTTTGTAAACGATTTCTGATTAAGCCGCGACTTTCGACTTCACGCTATTTGTTTCATTATCAATAACGATAGTGCAATCAAGAAATTCAAGCATTGGAGGCTCGCCAAATAATCCGGCGATACGGTTAGTCCATTCTCCGTCATAAAAATTTTCCGCCTTCTCTCTTGACTCCCATAGGTAAATACCACCTGCTTTGGTTTTATCATCCGTCACTACATAATACTTTCTTATCAAACCTTCTAAACCTTCATAATTCGGGACAGAAGCAAGCATTTTTTTGCCGAACTCGTTTATATCTAAGCCTTTAATCGGGAAAAGCACTCTAACCACTACCATTGTATACTCCAATCTTGTTTGCGATGTTGTAGTCTATCTCGGATAACAAGAGAAGAAAATCATTTCTCTAGCTCGTGTTCCATGTGCCACTCCTCTATCGATTGAACGGGATACTCCTCAAATTGCAAATCTTCATCTCCAGGGTTGATTTCTACCCATTCGCTTTTTGAAGCAATCATGAGGTGGGTACGTTTAGGAGGAATCGGCAGCGGTGTGTCTATGGCCGAGGCAAAAGGATGTATCAGCTTAGGCCATCTTGAATCCCACACCCATAAGGCGGAGCCGCAGTTTTTACAGAAGCGCCTTTCACATCCGTTTGCCTGTAACCCATCTTCTAGTTTCGCACTGTAGACGGATATCCACTTCTCGCCAGATACTTTCAAACTCTGGTAGTCGCCTCCCAAATTGATAGCAAAACCTCCTCCGCCAGCTGTTTTCCGACAAATGCTACAATAACAGAGATTGAACGGATAGGGATGTTTTGAGCTAACTTTAAAAATCACTTTACCACAATGGCATGACCCTTTTAGTTTCAAGAATAATCCTCCTCTTCTTTGATGAACTTCAATAAAGTTTCCGATTCTATATTGCTCCCAGAAAAAACCACTCCCACACGCTTTCCGACGTTTCTTTTGTTTTCTTTAATTAGTCCCGCTAGAGAAGCTGCACCAGCAGGTTCTACCAAATTGTGGGTGTCTGAAAGAATTATTTTAATAGCGTCGATAATCTGTTGATCTGATACTCTAATTATCCTGCTGACTCTGTTGGAGATATAATTCAACGAGGCTTCAGACGGCACGCGAACTGCCAGACCATCGGCAATCGTATTCGCCGTCGTCGTTGAAATCAATTTTTGTTTCTCCCAAGATGATGCGTAAGCATCAGCATTTTCTGAAACCACCCCAACAACTTCTACTTTGGCTCCCAACGCTTCCTTAGCTGACAAAAAACCCGCAATTCCTGAACCTAGCCCGATCGGGATATAAACCGTCTCCAACAAAGGTACAGCTTGAAGGAATTCATAGGCGTACGTACCTACTCCTTGAACCAACACCGGATGAAACGAAGGTATAAATCTTAGCCCTTCCTTTCCACTGAGATGGCGAGCGTAATCTAGCGCGCTATCAAAATCTTTTCCAAATTCTAACAACTTAGCACCCATTGCTTTCATAGCATGATTCTTGTCCGGATTATTACCAAAAGGAACTACTATAGTAGCCTCGATTCCAAATGTCCGCGCCGCATGAGCTACGCTCTGCCCATGGTTACCTCTCGTCGCAGCGATTACACCTGTAGAAACGGATTTGCTTGCCAACCGACCAACAGACCATATCCCACCTCTTACCTTAAACGATCCGGTCGGCAAGTGATTCTCGTGTTTTACAAAAATGTTACAATCGAAACGATTTGATAGAAGAGGCCAGGAAATTTGAGGTGTACTGGGTAAATAAGTGGAAATAAAATCTGCACAATCTTGGAACTCCCCCACAGTAATGGGTTCAGAATTTAAGTCTCGACTGGAGAAAACTTCTATATCCATATCGGTTTCCTAAAAGCCATATAAATCAATCTTTAATCGTTTTATTTTTAAGATGAACATCAGAAACCTTCGACCGCAAAGCATTTGCCTGTCTATGCGCAATTTTTGATAAGCGTGCTGGTTGGAAATCCATCATCGACAAACCCGTGTGAACATTTGCCACTTCGTGGTAACTAACGATTTTTCCAGAATATAAATGGCAAACCGAAACTCCTTCAAAAACCGCCCGTTTCCCCCTAGCTTCAGGCAGTTTACTATCATAACTGAAAATATATCTAGCGAAGCCAACTTGGGTCGTTGATGCAGTTTCGCAAATCTCCCACTCCAAATTCTTTGAATCTCTATGGAAATGGTTTTCTACCAAATCTGGAATAAAAGGTTTTTTAAACACGCCATAGAAAACATCATCATAGAATCCGTCTTCAGTAAAGCAGGTCGCCGCTCCCGCTCCGTCACAGACCACTATTGCGCTTGTCATTTTCTTTATCAACTTTTCGAATTCCATAACACCCCCTATAAACCATCGAGTGATCAACTTTCTCGAAATAGCGTCATAAGCGGAATATCGCCCAGATCATCCTGTGTGCTTAAATCTACTTCATTAATTAATTTAGCATGGTATATACTCGACCTGAAATAAAATCATTTAGCAGGAGGGTTGCCATGCCAAACGCTTTAACAGTCGAAGACTTACTAGACGCTTATAGGACGATGAAAACAATCCGAGAATTTGAGGATAGAGTTCATGTCGAATTCGCTAAAGGTGGGATACCCGGGTTTGTTCATCTATATGCTGGCGAAGAAGCCTCGGCTACTGGAGTGGGAATGCACTTATCTAAAGGAGATAAACTGGCGAGTAACCACAGAGGTCATGGCCACTGCATCGCGAAGGGAGTGGAAGTGAAAGGTATGATGGCTGAAATTTATGGTAAAGCAACAGGCACATGCAAAGGCAAAGGTGGCTCTATGCATATCGCTGACCTGGACACCGGTATGATGGGCGCCAATGGAATCGTAGGCGGTGGACCTCCTTTAGCCTGTGGCGCGGCCCTTGCAGCTAAAATGAAGAAAAACGGTAAAATCGCCGTGGTGTTTTGCGGTGACGGCGCCTCCAATCAAGGAACTACCTTTGAAGCGATGAATTTGGCTACAGTCTGGAAGCTACCTGTTGTATTTGTGTTTGAAAATAATGGATACGCGGAAGCTACTGGAAGTAGTTATTCGGTGTCGTGTGGCGATATCGCGGATCGAGCCAAAGGTTTCGGAATGCCTGGAAGGATCGCCGATGGTCATGATTTTTTTGAAGTTTATGAAGCATTTGGTGAAGCAGCTGAGCGAGCTCGAAATGGTGAGGGACCGTCTTTACTCGAACATAAACTTGACAGATTCTACGGTCATTTTGAAGGAGATAACCAAAACTATCGACCCGAAGGCGAAGTTCAAAAATTAAGAGCGGAAACTTGTTGTATAAAGAGATTTTCGTCCGCTGCAATGACCAAACACGGCATAAACCAAAGTCAATTACAAGAAATAGATCAGGAAGTTGGGAAGCTGATAGATGAAGCTGTGGAGTTCGCCGAGTCTTCGCCGGACCCGAATGCCCTTGAACTAATGACTGACGTCTACATTAACTATTAAAGGAGGCATTAGCATGGCTCGTAAAATCACATTTCAACAAGCAATTAACGAGGCTTTAGATCAAGAGATGGCCCGTGATGAGGACGTAGTCATCATGGGAGAAGACGTTGTAGGCGGTGCAGGTTCACAAGGTGAAATGGATGCGTGGGGAGGAGTACTAGGTGTCACAAAGGGCTTATGGGGTAAGTACGGCGATCGGATCATGGATACTCCGATCAGTGAGTCTGGTTTTGTTGGTGCTGCTGTAGGTGCCGCCACTGCCGGCCTCCGCCCCGTATGTGAGCTGATGTTTATCGATTTTATGGGGGTTTGTTTCGATCAAATTTACAACCAGGCGGCCAAGTTCAGATACATGTTTGGAGGAAAGGCGGAAACGCCGGTGGTAATTCGGACTATGGTGGGCGCTGGCTTTCGAGCAGCTGCACAGCACTCACAGTGCCTCTATCCCATGTTCACTGCCGTACCCGGACTAAAGGTAGTGATTCCCTCCAATCCATACGATGCCAAAGGTCTACTCATACAAGCGATAAGAGACAACGACCCAGTCATTTTCTGTGAGCATAAAGTCCTTTACACAATCGAGGGAGACGTACCAGAAGACTCGTACACTATTCCTTTCGGCGAGGCGGATATAACCAGAGAAGGCAGTGACATATCCGTTGTCGCTCTTGGAAGAATGGTTCATCAGGCGCTCGAAGCTGCTGATAATCTCTCGTCAGAAGGTATATCTTGTGAAGTGATAGATCTCAGAACGACCTCGCCTCTCGATGAAGAGACCATTTTAGAATCGGTAGAAAGTACCGGTCGACTTCTCGTCGTTGACGAAGCCAATCCTAGGTGCAGTATCGCTACTGACATTTCTGCTCTCGTAGCGAAAAAAGGATTCGATCACTTGAAGGCTCCTATTGAAATGGTCACAGCTCCACACACGCCAGTTCCCTTTAGCGGAGCGCTCGAAGACGCGTATATACCTAGTCCTGATAAAATTAGCTCGGCAGTTAAATCTGTAATGGAATATAAATAATGGACTCAAACAAAGGAATCGTCGCGGTTACTATGCCGAAATGGGGGCTCTCAATGACCGAGGGCAAAGTGATGGAATGGTTGGTAGACGAAGGGACCTCGATGTCTGTTGGAGACGCGATGGTAGACATAGAAACCGAAAAAATAGCTAATACTTTTGAGGCCTTAGATGCAGGAGTTCTAAGAAAAATAGTCGCAAATTCTGATGAGATACTACCGATAGGAGCTTTACTAGCAGTGTTAACCACTGATGATGACCTCACAGATGAAGAGGTGACAAATTTTATAGAAGAATTTCAAGCTAACTATATACCTCCTGAACCTGAAGAAAATTCTACCGGTGACGGCTACTCTTTTGTGGATGTCGACGATTACCGTATTAGATATTCCCAAATGGGAAATGGCGAAAAGACTATCTTATTAATCCACGGTTTCGGAGGAGATTCAGACCGGTGGCTATTCACGCAACAACCTCTATCGGAGCGTGCAACAGTTTATGCTATCGACCTGCCTGGGCATGGTCAATCTTCAAAAAATGTCGCAGACCCGAGTATTCATGGATTGGCGCAGGTAGTCTTGTCATTTTTAGACGCGTTAGATATAAACAATGTGGAATTGATCGGGCATTCCTTGGGAGGAGCTATAGCGCTAAAGATCGCGGAGATTCAAGCCGAAAGGGTCACTAAGTTAACTCTTATAGCACCGGTTGGGCTAGGACCAGAAATCAATCAAGGTTACATTCGCGATTTTATTGAGGCAGAAAGCCGGAAGGAGATGAAAAAAACCTTACAGGAACTTGTAGCCGATCCGAACTTGGTAAACCGGGGGCTCGTCGCTGATATGTTGAAATACAAAAGAACTGACGGTGTAAAGGAATCTTTAGGAAAAATAGCTGCTGATTTTGTTAATAATGAAGGCTTACAAAACGTTGATCTCAGGCACGTTTTTTCATCGGTTTCTGAGAGCACTGTGATATGGGGATCAAACGATAAAATTGTCCCGGCTAAACATAGTGAAAATCTAGACCAAAACGTTTCAGTTCATATACTTGAAGGATACGGTCATTTGGTACAATTAGAGGCCGCAAATGAGGTGAATGCTTTACTCGTTGGCTAAACTGGTCGAGGGCCAACATTCGTTTTTTTGA
>CAZXQY010000018.1:0-25646 GCA_964642505.1 uncultured Gammaproteobacteria bacterium
AGAAAGTCTCTTTGGCCTCTTTCAATACTCTCTTTGTCGGGTCCGCCACCTGCTTCAAGAAAAGACAAGTAATGCATGAAAGATAATTCAGTCGACAGGTGGTCTATCTGTTCTATAGAAAAACCTTTTGAAAAATCGAGATGGAAGTGGGAGTAAAAACGGAGCAAATCTTCCCATAGCTGCTGTTCGGAAATAGTCGTGTACCGTCGTTCTAGAAGTGAAATGACTGGTTTTTTTTCCCCGACATCAAAAAGACGGGAATATGTTTCTTGCGCTTCGCTAACGTCGGTGAATTGTAGATCGTTCAGAGTTATATCAAATTCAAAAGGAAGATCTCGGCATAAGTCTATTCCTTTTATAACCAAGGATTTGTGATTTCTTTGCGTCGCAATATTGGCTGGGAACGAGAGAAGATCGGCTAACCAAGCATACATTTCGGATCGTGCCGCGCAGCCTTTATCTGGCGGATCACAGTAAAATTGTTTTTCGTCTTTCTCCAACACGCTTAAGGCTGTAACATCCCGGTTATAAAATCTCCCGAAAAAGATTTACGTCCAGAGCGTTCTTGATTTTCGCCGTCCCATAATGCGAAGGCAAAACGAGTTTGCTGTCCAGGATGAAATTGTATTTTTCCGGACTCTCCTATTAGGTTCCTCATGAGCACCAAATGCCAATGTCCTTTTTTGTAGGTAGCTGCACAATTTATAGGGTGGCTTGGGGGCGTCGAACGTCCTGAAGTTCCGTAGCCTTTAGCGACAACATCGAAAGCCAGTGAATCAATGTTCGCTTTCCAATACCAGGCGTTCACAGGATCCGTAAGAGATCCCATAGTTATCGCTGATGCTTTAGGAGTTAACGGAAACATGATGGCGGCTCCGTCAACGAAATCATCTAGATCGACTATTTTATCATTTTTTTTATTTTCCCATCGCATTAGAAAAGCAACTGAATTTCCATTATGAGAAGCCTTCACTTTTAATCGTTTGATCGTACCGTGATCTGTGCTTTTCTCGATGAAAGGCGAGATTTTCTTTATGCCAGGATTACCCTTCAACGGAGCCGGTATCATCGGGAGATCGATTTCCGGAAGTTTTGACCAGATTGAGGAGTTTGGATCACCCAATACTTCTTCACTGGAATTTACTTTGATGACTATGTTCTTATTTTCAATAGCAGCCATTATTCAAATTCGTTTTATTTTTTTGTGTTTGCAGGACGGAATTGCATGACGTGTTTTGTAGGTTCATTTTCAAATCCTTTGAACCGGTCCCAATAGTTTCTTCCAATCAACAAATCCATAATTTCAGAATCTTCCCCTCGTAGTTTTTTCGCCCTTTCGGATCTTAGCTTTCTCACCACCTGTTCGACGTCGGGGCCAAACAGTTTTTCCAGAACCTCCAACTCAATTCGGCCAATATCTGTAATCGAACCATCTTCTGCAAATGCCTTAGTCGACTCAAACGGAGGTATATAGTATACGTTAGGTTCTGTGCCAAATTCTGGGTGTAATGGAAGAGCTACTTTGTGTATGTGTATCATTTTGTAAAGATCGCTTTCTACGTCGTCTATGTAACCAAATAAACGGGTTCTACCTGGACACTGTCGATCGCACGCGGGAGCAATACCTTGTTCCACACGGGGATAGCACATGATACATTTTTCTCCTTTCTCCCGAACGGGATTGAAATAGATTGCCTTGTAGGGGCAGGCTTCAACACAAAGGCGATCACCGTGACATCGGTCCTCATCAATTACTACAATCCCGTCTTCATCTCGTTTAAAAATTGCGTTATGGGTGCAAGCGTCTATACATGGAGCATCCGTGCAGTGATAGCATTTCCTCGGCAAGTAAAAGTAATACCCATTAGGCCAATCCCCACTGCCTTCGTCCTCGTCCCAGTTGTAGCCCCATTCTGGTTCTTCGCCTGTAATCTTAGACGTAGGTTTCAGATGGGCTTTCTGACCCTTTCCTCCATACAAAACGTCGGCGTGATTGAATTCGAATGCATCTCCGGTGTCGACAAAGTTGGTTAGTTTTCCGGGTGACGGTTCTCCAGTATTATCGAAGCCGCCACCCATATCTTCATAGTTCTTCGGATAGCCGGCACCTGGATAAGTAGTAACATTCATCCAACGCATGTGTTCCGTACCTTCCCGAGTAGTCCATAGGCTTTTGCAAGCTTGGGAACATGTTTGGCAGCCCATGCATTTATTTAGATCAATAATATTTGCAACGTGACGCTGATGTTTCTTCAGTTCGTCCTTAGGAGCCCCTTGCTTTGCAAATGCCATTTGTAATTCCCTCGTTTTATATTTTTCGTATGTCTACCCGTACGCTTCGGTCTTTTGCAGGTGCCGGACTACCGTTGATAGCATAATAGCGTAGCTGCTCGTAACCACCCGCCAAGTGCAAAGGTTTGGGTTGGCCAATTAAGGCTCGACTAAAAATTTTCCAGTTCTCGAACATGTGGCCTTCCCACATGTAAACGATGACTTGATTTGGAGCGACGGTAGCAGAAGTTTTAACCATAATTTTAAAGTCCGCAAAGTCATTGAAAACTTCAACGGTTTCTCCGTCTTTTATATTTCGCTCTACGGCGACTTTGTCGTTTATATGCATAACTGGTTGTCCTCTATGCAAACGCATCAAGCTAGGAGAAGTTAAATGGGTTGCGTGAATGGAATGCCTAGGATGGCCACCAGTTATCGTGAAAGGGTGATTTCCACCAATTTTAGGCGCCTCTTTAAATGAAGGCAGTTCTTCTCCCGCTTCGAAAAACCAATCGTGGTCGATCAAAAATTGTGCTCTGCGCGTGTGCGTTGGATAGACAACCTTGTCTTCCACGTGCCATCGAAGATTGTAAAAAGGCTTGCGAGGATTATAATCGTTAGCAACGATGTGCTTCCAGACGCCATTTCCGAATCCTGCCAGCTCCACCATTCCGTGTTTTTTGAGGTAAGGAACATCGGTATTTTCGGGGAAGATACCGGAGGCAGTACCTATGGCGACGGCTTGTTCAAAAGCCTGGTCATGGGTTTCCAGATCGCCATGCATTGTGAATTTGTTCCATAATTCATCATAGCGCTGTTGTTCACCGAAAAAATTCGTGTATTCACTTAAGCCTCTTTTTAGGGCTATTTCACCAATTTTTGCCATTAAACTTGCAAAAATCTCCCATTCTTTGCGCGCTTCTCCTTGAGGCTTTACAGCTTCGTCTAAAAAGGCAAAACGAGGGTTACCTGTTACCGTGAAACTGATATCTCTTTTTTCGTAATACCAAGCAGCAGGCAAGACAATATCGCAATGGAGGGCGGTAAACGACATTCTTGGCTCGATGGCAAACATCATTTTCAATTTCGGAAATAGATGTTTTGGATACATGATTTGTGCACTTCGGGTTCTTCTTAAAGGGTTACTTCCGCACATCATCATCACTCGAGGTTCAACGCCGGCTTTTGGACGCAAATGTTCGGGTTTCCACCAACCTTTCTTGGTGGCTTCATCAAGTAGCTCTCCGAAAGTTCTGTCTAAGTTAGGGTCTTGCCAGTCTTTATTGTCATATAGTTCCTTGTAGCCGCAATGCTCATAAAGAAACATAGCTGGTGGTACCCAACCCATACGCGATGTGAGAAGTTTAGTCATCTCTATACTGACATTTTCTGGCGTCAGATCTGGGTCCGCGGTTTCCATCTGTTTCGTCACAGCCTCTCGGACCTGTTCAACCTGTTGTAGTCCTCCTTTTTCTATGGGTTTTTCAAGAACCATAAGTAATTCGAGATGATCGGCGGGCATCGCGTAAATGGTGTGCCCAGTGCCGGGTTTTCCCCAGTTCCCCGAGAAAGCGCCTGCAAGGAGGGTGGCGCGTTCGGTTAAATCGCTGTGATAGACTTTGCATCCGCCCCAACCCATATGCGTAAGGGTGCGTTTTTTAGCCATTTTGAGGGCAATTTTTCTAATCAGACTTGGATGTACTCCCGAAAGATCAGCGGCTTGCTGAATCTTATAGTTTTCTGCGAGATGTTTTTTGACACTTTCAAACACCGGTTCGACGGAAATAGTCAGTCCGTTTTGCAATGTAACCGAGAAGTTGCCTTCTAGGGCTTGTTCTCCATTGAACTCGAGAGACCGTCTCGACGCTTCTGAAATCTTATCTTCGTTTAGGTCCCAAAAGAAAAATTGGTCTTCCCTACCGTCAACTTGAAGATCCTTTTGTCTCAGGAATTTACCGTTATCTTTTCTGCGGAGAAGTGCCAGATCGGTTTGTGTTTTCATGAAATCCCGGTCCAGGAGATCCTCTTCTATCATAACTTGGCACATTCCTAACCAAAAAGCGGCGTCAGCCCCAGGTTTTATCGGGACATGGTAATCAGCATGAATGGAGCTAGGGCTGTAATCTGGGGCGATACTAACAAATTCGGTGCCGTTATATTTAGCTTCCGTTATAAAGTGATACAGTGGTGTAACACTGTAAGACCAGTTTGTTGCCGACATAATTATGAGTTCAGCGTCCAACATGTTGTCGGCACTATAGCCTAAATTCATTTTTCCGAAAGTTTGATGGAGGCCCATAAAAATATCGCCGTTTAAGACGTTGAAGTCGGGTTGAACTCCGCCTAGCAGGGTGTTGAAACGATTTACTCCAGCGTAGCCAACACTACCCGGATGAAAGTGTGGGCCGTCTAACACAAAACTGTCCGGACCAAATTCTTCGATACCGTCTATAATAGATTCTGCGATTTCAGTTAGTGCTTCATCCCAAGAAATTCTCTTCCAACGGCCGCTACCCCTTTCGCCCACTCTCTTCATAGGGTGGGTCAATCTTTCTTCACTATAGAGATTAGCGTGAAACGAGCAACCTTTCTGGCAGCCCAGAGGATTATAGTCAGGATAATCTGGATTGCTAGCTTGATTTCGCGTTGCTTGTTCTTCTCTCCAAACCATTCCATTTTTTGTAAACACGTGGAACGAGCATCCATTGGGTACGCAAGCGTTACTGTGCCCGCCCCAGGTGATTTTGTCCCAGGTCCAAGTTTCTCGATAGAGGTCAGCTTTGCCGGTGTAGTTGATTATGCTTTCACCAGCGATAGCTCTGTTGATCATTGAAGGAGAGAATACGGCTCCGAGATGAGTGGCGGCTAAAACCAGTGCCGATTTTCCTGTAGATTTAAGGAATTCTCTTCTGCTAGTATTTTCAAGGTCTAATTTTCCGGTCATCAGACTTCGTCTCCTAGTTACAGCTATATCCGCCGTCGACTACTAACTCCGAACCTACCATAAAAGATGATTCGTCAGATGCCAGGTACAGCACTGCCGAAGCAATTTCTGCTGGTAGTCCAGGCCTTCCCAGTAAAGTAGGTCCTAAAACGGCTTTTTTCACGTTATCGTCTTCCAACAAGTGGCTAGCCATCGGGGTGTCAATAACACCTGGGTGAAGAGAATTCACACGAATCCCGAATTCAGCGTATTCTGTCGCTGCACCTTTAGTAAATAATCGAATGGCCCCTTTGCTAGCTTCGTAAGCAGCGGCGGTCGGCGCCCCAACAAGACCATATATTGACGATAAATTTATAATTGATCCTCCTCCCCGAGAACGCATCGGTTCGAAAGCAGCTCTAGTGCCTAAAAAAACGCTTGTTACGTTGACCTTCAGAACGCGCTCCCATTCCTCAAGAGTAGTATCTACAAGCGGTTTCATCACCAATATTCCCGCGTTATTCACCAAGACGTCGAGGCCGCCGAATTCTTTGCAAGTATGTTCAAGGACGTTGTTCCAGCCCTGCTCATTAGTAACATCGTGTCGTAAGAATGTGGCTTTGCCCCCGTTGTCTACTATAGCGTCGGTTGTCTTTTTACAGGCGTCATTGATGTCGGTAAGAACTACCGTAGCACCTTCCCTTGCCAGCATTTCCGAACTAGCTTTTCCAATTCCAGTCGCAGCGCCTGTTACAAGGCAGATTTTCCCCGTTACTCTACCCAAGATCTGTTTCCCCTTAATTTTTTCAAGGTGTGGGCGCCCAACCTCGGTATCCTAATGTATTCTTTAGAAATTAGGAGCGATGGCATCCTTTAAGTAATATAAACCTCAGTGCTTATTTTTTTTATTCATATGGTTACGTCGTTAAATTATGATAGCATTACTGGCAGCAAAGTAAATAATTGCAGCCTCGAGGGGGGCGTCGCGGACAAGGGCCGTATCGACCGTTTGAGGCACGTCGTTAGAGATATTTAGGAAAGACCGATTTGTCGGATTCTTTAGAATTGTGGAGAAAAATTAGGGGGAAACATGCACATCAGAAAATACGACTTCGATTATAGTCGTCGATACTTTATGGAAAAAACGTCTAAGGGAATGGGTTCGGCTGGTATTCTTGCCGCGCTTTTTCCGTTGATGGCTAATGGAGAAGACAGCTATAAGGCTTATCCCGAGGAACTAACTGACATTGAGGCTTACACAAAAGGCAAGGTCAAGGATGGAGACGAGAGTACTGCCGCCAACGTCGAGCTAGTACAACATTTGATAGACCCAGGCCTTTATCAAGAGGTGTCGCAGGATGGACGAACTTTTTGGATACATCCTACGCAAACAAAAATTGAGGAACAGTTTCCCCCTTACTATCTCGATAAGACTTTGGCTAATTGGGGCCAGGCTCAGTTTGGTTCCGATGGTAATGTCTACACCCAGGATGGCAAGCCGTGGATAGGAGGTCATCCTTTCCCGAATCCCGAAACGCCTGAGGAAGCCATTGCCGATATCACGCTAAGCTGGGGAAGGCATGACCAAGATATCTTTGGTATCCCGACCAAGGCTTTGGATCCAGATGGTAACATCCAATACGACTATGACTTCGTTTGGGCTCAGCAGCAGACTCAGTGTTTGACCCATCCAGATTCAGCGGGAGGGGCTACTGCTCTGCCTGGGAAAGAACACATGTTACGACACCAATCGGTTTGGTTTACGTATCCCAGTGATATCAAGGGAACTGCCTTCATGAATGAATGGTACTATGATCAATCTAAGTTTCCCGAGTTATATGGATACCTGCCGGCATTCAAGAGAGTCCGTCGTTTCCCAACAAACCAAAGGTTTGAGCCACTTGTAGCAGGAATAAACCTGTTTTTGTCTGATGCTTGGGCTGCGGGTGATCCTATGTTGACTTGGGGTAATTGGAAAATCGTCCATAGAGGGCCTTATTTGGGTGCGATGCATCACAACTGGTTGCCTAATAACGAAAATTGGGATCATCCTAAGGTCGGTGGTCCACAAGGCGCCAGTTATTATCGAGTAGGAAAAAGTTTGCTCCCGGAGGCAATAGTTATCGAAGGAGAGCCCACAGGCTTTCCTAGAGCGCCTCTAAGCAAGCGTAGGATCTATTTTGACGCGAGAAATTTGATGTTCCCGCAAGCTATATCTTACGACCGCCGAGGAGAGATATGGAAGACGTTTGAGCCCGGATTTGCCTATAGGCAGATAGATGAAAAGGTACTACCCGAGCACGCGGGTAGGGTGGTGACCGCTTCCGATGGTAGACCAGATTGGAGTTGGAATTGGGTGATCAGTAATGATCTACAAAGTGGTCGTATCACTTACTTTCACCAGGCAGAAGGGATCAGAGGAGGATGGAAGACCGAATATGATTATATGCCGGCCGATGATTTCATCGCTAAATATATGACTAAGACTGCCATGCGTCGACTGGGTACGTAGTCAAACTGTCGTCGCTTTCCTAGCCCGCGGGGATGTTCCATTCCCGCGGGCTTTCTTTTGAGGAAAAACACGTAAGTTATTTAGAGCGAATATTGAGACGACTAAATAGACAACCAATATATTCGACTAAGGAAACGGGCGCAGCTATTATTTCTAAAGAATGCTAAAAAATGTTGTTGGAAGCTCTGGTAGACCGCCTAAGAAAGCAGGCCAAAAAAACCGTATTCTTTTGGAGGCGACGAGGGTAATCATGTCCGTAGGATACGAGTAATGCAATCTTCAGGATATCGCGAACCTCGTAAATCTAACTCGTCCAGCCCGGTATCATTATTTTTCTACCAAGCAGGAAATCTTTACAGCTATCGCATTCCAAAGTATGAGAGGAATGTACCTATTCGTGTCTAAGGAAATCGAGAAAGAGAATCATCCAGTAGCGAAATTACGGTCCTTTTTTGCTTCCCATGCGAGATACTTTGAAAACAATTTTTGGATGGTGAGCGCTACGATTGTCGGATATGGTGGTGTTGCTCGGAGAGACATAGGAGAATTGGAATTCTTTAGAAATGTATAGGAAGAAATATAAAAAGATAATTGAAGATATTTTACGGGAAGGGGTAGAGGAAGGTTTTTTAAAAAGAAAAGATATCTCTTTAGTAACTCGATCTATATTTCAATTGCTTAATATTACTTATTAGTTTCGGCTGGGGGAGCTATCAATGCGGTAGAGGTTGCTGAAAGAAATTTTGATTTGCTCTTCTCAGGCATCAAAAAAAGTGGAGATAATATAAATATATATTGAAAGGTATTAAGGGCCTTTTAAAATTTCCCGGTCGAGTTGGACGTGACATTACGGATTTATTCAAAAGGAGAATTAATGAACACGAAAACTTCTGAAGAAAAATATGATGTTGTAATCATTGGTGCTGGAATATCCGGAATGTATCAATTACATATGCTGCGAAATCTTGGGCTTTCGGTTAAGGTGTTTGAAGCTGGTAGTGACGTCGGAGGTACTTGGTATTGGAACCGGTATCCAGGATGCAGATTTGATTCGGAAAGTTATAGTTACTGTTACTCCTTTTCTAAGGAATTATTGGATGAATGGACTTGGTCCGAGCATTTTTCAGCTCAACCAGAAACACTAAGCTATTTGCAGTTTGTGGCAGAGAAATTCGACCTTAAAAAGGATATCCAATTCAACGCGCGGGTGAAGTCGGTAACCTATCAGGAGAAATTGGGTTGCTGGACAACGAAAACAAATGACCGGCAAGTCGCCTCTTCAAAATTCGTCATAACGGCCATTGGAGCTCTTTCTTCACCTTATATACCAGATTTCGAGGGTAAGGATAGTTTTCTAGGTGACTCTTGGCATACGTCCCAATGGCCTAAAGACGTGGTTGACCTGAGTAAGAAAAAAGTTGGGGTGATCGGAACGGGAGCAACTGCAGTACAACTCATAACCGAGGTTGCAAAAAATGTTGGTCATTTAACGGTTTTTCAAGTCAAGCCTGAGTATTGCGTGCCTCTAGGAAATAGACCGATTGACGAGAAAACCCAACGGGAGATTAAAGCAAATTACTCGTCTTACTTTGCAAAATGTAAAAGCACATGGGGTTCGTTTCTGCATGGATTTGATGAGAGATCTGCGTTGGACGTACCGGCTGAGGAACGTGAAGAATTGTTCGAGAAACTGTGGGCGGAACCCGGATTCGCATTATGGCTCGCTAATTTCCACGATATTTTCACTAATAGGGAAGCAAACGATTTTGTCTCCGAATTTGTTAGGAAAAAAATTAAACAGCAAATCGATAATCCTGTTTTGGCGGAAAAATTGTGCCCGACAGACCACGGGTTCGGACTTCGGAGAGTCCCTATGGAAAGTGGGTACTATAAAGTATATGGCCAGAACAATGTGACGCTGGTGGATCTTAATGAAACCCCGATCGAGAGAATAACCGAGTCTGGAATAAGAACAAGTACTACGGACCACGATCTTGATTTAATCGTTTATGCTACTGGATTTGACGCTATTACTGGTGCGTTCAATCAGATAAATATTGTGGGGGAGAAAGGCAATAAACTGAAGGACAAGTGGGCCGATGGTCCTTCGACATATTTAGGGTTGAGTTCGGCGGGGTTCCCAAATTTTTTCACACTCGTAGGCCCTCATAACGCGGCGACTTTTTGTAATATTCCTCGTTGTATAGAGCAAAATGTCGAATGGGTAACGGACTGCATCAGGTATCTAAAGGATAACGGCTATACGAAGATCTCCGCGAAGCCAGATGCCGAAACCGAATGGACGGAACATGTGTACGATAGTGTTTCGCCTTCCCTGCTGTTGGAGACGGATTCTTGGTTTGTTGGCGCTAATATACCCGGGAAAAAACGAACTTTCTTACAATATGCTGGAGGAAATCCCGTGTACAGAGAAAAATGTGATGCTGAAGCTGCTACGGGCTACGGAGGTTTCGAGTTGGAAAGGGAATGATTCTCGTCAGTAGCTTGAGTCGACTTCCCGAAGAATCATGTCAACTACTGGGTTGTATGTAACCGTTATTTATTCTCGTTTTTAGTTTAAACTCGTGCCACAACAAAATCGATTTTTTGTTGAATTCATAGT
Source organism: uncultured Gammaproteobacteria bacterium (assembly GCA_964642505.1). Lineage (GTDB taxonomy): Bacteria > Pseudomonadota > Gammaproteobacteria > TMED69. Next base: position 10,330 of record CAZXQY010000018.1, read on the forward strand.
TGGAATCGGTTTTTTTCGTCGCAGACTGTATAATCTCTTTATTTTTCGTCGCGGCCTGTAGGGTTAATTGAAGGAATATATATTCGTGTACGGTAAAAAACCTATAATTTCGTCTTTCATTCTTTCGATGATATCGTTGTCTCCTTTGGCTATGGAGGAGATTGTTGTCAATGCTACGAGGGTGCAAAGTAAGGTAATAGATATACCTTTAGCGGTAAGTGTCGTCAGTGCAGAAGATATCGAGAGTCGGCAACTGATAGGACTGGATGAGTCGATGAGTCGAATTCCCGGGTTATATTTTTCTAACAGATATAACTATTCTAGGGACCTTAGGATGTCTATTAGAGGTTTCGGAGCCAGATCGAATTTCGGCGTGCGTGGAATTAAAGTGTTTATAGATGACATACCTTCTACCGCTCCAGATGGACAAACTGCTTTAGACGATTTAGATCTTGGGAATATTGAAAAAATAGAGGTTATCCGTGGCCCGGCGTCGGCTTTATACGGCGCGTCCGCGGGAGGGGTGGTGAATATATACACAGAGGATGGAGGGGATACAAATTTCTTTGAGTTAGGATCAATGCTTGGTGAGTATTCTTTTCTGAGAGACCAATTGAAGATAGGCGGCAAAAAAGGGAGCTTGAGTTATCTAATTAATGGAACTTATTTAAATTATGGAGGTTATCGAGAACACTCTGATGTAAAACAAGGAAATCTCAGCGGTAAATTTAAATACAGGTTTAAGGATGGTTCAGTAGGTAGTCTAATTTTGCGCGCGGTCGATTCCCCAGAAGCCGAGGATTCAGGCGGGCTAAATGCTAACGAGAGAAGCACAGATAGGCGTGCGGCACGTCAGCGGAATGTTGACTTAGATGCGGGAGAAGAAGTTGCAGACAAAAAGGTGGGCGTGCTCTGGTCTAAGTCCCAGGGAATACACTCTCTTCGCTTGAAAAACTACTACAACTGGCGAGATTTTGACGCCAAACTTCCTATTACTCCGTTTATAGGTGCGGGGATTATCAAGCTCGATCGCTTCTTTTTTGGAGGTGGTGCTCAGTACACTAATTCGGCGACAATTTTAAAAAAGGCAAATAGGGCAACTTTTGGTTTTGATATTGATTCTATGGAGGATGATAGGCGTAGATTTAACAATTTGTCCGGCGAGCAAGGTCCGTTGCAATTTGATCAAAACGAAAAGGCGGATAGTGTTGGGATTTTTTTCCAGGACGAATTTTCACTATCGGACCAATTCCGCTTAGTAGGAGGGATCCGTTACGATCACGTCAAATTTGAAATTGAGGACCAATTTCTCTCGAACGGTGATCAGTCGGATACCCTGAAATTTAACGAAGTAAATTATTCTTTAGGCTTCTCGTTTAGTCCGGTTCGGTCGATAGGTTTTTATGTGAATCGTTCTACTGCCTTTGAAACGCCCACTTTCACAGAATTTGCGAATCCTAGTAATAGCGGTAGTTTAGGGGGGTTTGCAAATGTTGCGGCTCAGCGAACGGAAGGGTATGAAATAGGGGTTAAGGGCCTGCTTTTAGATAGAGTCAGATACGAGTTAGCGTATTACGATATGGATGTTGAGGATGAAGTGACTACGGTAACTAACATAGGTGGTAGAGCGTTTTTTAACAATGCTGATACGGAAAGACAGGGAGTAGAATTCAGTTTTGATGCTGGTATTTTGGAAGGATTAGATTTATTAGGTACATATACTTATTCAAGTTTGGAGTTCGATAGGTTTCCTAATGCACCTAACGCTGAGGGATCGCGACTACCGGGCGTGCCGGAACATCATGCCTATGTAGAAGTAGATTACAGACATAAATCTGGTCTGTTTTTGAAGTGGGATTGGACTTACGTTGGTTCAATTTTTGCCGACAATCTAAATACTACGAAGGCTAATAATTATAATTTGTCTAATGTGGTTGTTGGATTGACTAAGTCGATTAATCGATTTTCTATATCTCCACGTATAGGTGTAAACAACTTGTTTAAGCAGGATTATAATCAGGAGATTCGAATACAAGACGCCACAAATAGATTTTTTGAGCCTGCGCCCGGTAGGAATATTTACGGTTCAGTTAATCTGCGTTATGAATTTTCCGAGTGAAATTGTCGGCAGGATCATTTTATTTTTATGGGAATGTTGATATCGGTTTCCAATTTAATAATAGTCCCGTCAGCTACTCTTTTGTAAATTTCTCCCGATTTTAGGTTAAGGACGGTTCCGTCACCTAGATCTTTATAAACTGCTCCGGTCGTCATATTTATTATATTCCCAGTTCCGTCATTTAAAAAATCCTTACCAGATAGATTTGGTGTTTGGGCGACAGAGAAGTTGCTAAGTAGTAGTGCTACGGTTATTGGGATGATGGTTGATATTTTGCTCATGGGTGCTGCCTCGTTCTTGATCTATGAAAAGTAATTTCTTTTAGTTCCGGTTTCAAATTCGAACTTGATATTAACAATGTTCCGGGAAATGCTAGAGGAGAAATTTGTGTTTTCTTTATCCTCCGACTCGTTAAAAACTGCGTTTTCGAGCTCTAGAAGGAATTTAGGTTGGTTTCCTCGATGGAGTGCTTCTTTTAAAAGCCCTGTTAACCGTTGTCTTTCAGTACTACTAAGTTCCAGAAAAATGTTCAAATCTTGCTGAGATAATTCGTCGAAAAATGTACAGGTTCCATTGTTGCCTTCTTCTGGGCCCTCTTCGTATAATTCAACCCTAAAAACGAAAGACACGTCATCGTTTACGTTGTCTTTTGGAGAGAAATAGTTAGCATCGATCTTCCCATAGAATCTGACAGTGTAGTTGTACATCTCGATAGTTTCGACTAGGCTTTCTATTATTAACCTAAACTTGTTTAAGGAATTGAGGTATTGAGTATTTCTTGATTTCATTGGGACTTTTTAGAACAGAAACTGGAAATTAAAAGTTAGACTAGCTCACAGTTTAATCCACTCGCTGCCTGTGTAATACTATCTTTGTTGCCTTTTAAAATAAGTTTTCGGATGTGGTTCCTATGTTACGCTCAACTCAGTTAAAAATCCTAGAGGATCTGTGCGAAAAACTTGAAAAAGGACTGAACCATGACACTGGAAGGACGGTTCTAAACCCGACCAGCAGTTATGTAGATGAGGATTTAGCCGAAAAAGAATGGGAAAGCTTCTTTGTTAAAAGGCCTCATGTCATAGGCCTAAGTGGTGACTTGCCTGAATCCGGGTCTTACTTTTCAGTTGATGAACTAGGAATTCCATTAATAGCTTTGCGGGACACAGACAAAAATTTTAGGGTTTTTGTTAATACGTGTAGACATCGAGGAAGTCGCTTGATCAATGGAAGAGGACAGACGAGTAGGCTACTCTGCCCTTTCCATGGATGGAGTTATGACCTTGGTGGACGTCTGAATTCGATTACAGATTCTCATTTATTTGGTTCAGTTGATAAGGATTGTTCAGGGTTGATCGAATTGCCGGCATCGGAGAAATTTGGTCTCCTGTGGATGTCTCCGGAGCCAGGCGCTGTGTTGGATGTAGAATATTTGTTGGGAGCGATAGGCCCTGAACTTGAGGAGTGGAGATTGCAAGATCATATTCTATGCGGTGAGAAAGTATTAAGAAAAAACATGAATTGGAAACTTGCCAATGATACTTTTGGGGAAAATTATCATTTTCCAGTTCTGCACCGAAATACGCTGAGTAGCCTCTTTCGAGGTGACGTGATGTCATATGAAAAGTTTGGTCTTAATCATCGATTCGTTTTTCCTGGTCGGAAAATATCGGAATTAAAGAAGAAACCCAAGAGAAAATGGAGATTGGACGGTGTTGCTACGATTCTCTATTATCTTTTTCCGAATATCCAACTGGCTACATCTGAACGACAAACTACCTTGTTTAGGATATATCCTTTAAAAGGAAATCCCCGTCGCTCTGTTACCATGGTGAGTCATTATTTTAGCTCCGATGCTCTAGATTTAATTTCAAGTGGTGAGAAGACGGTTATAGATGCGAGTAATACCTACGACAGAAAAGCGCGAGACAGTAATGCTATTGTTTCACCTGAAGCGGCGATGGAGATCATTGATAGCACGGTAGAGCAGGAAGACTTTAAAATGGCAGAGGAATCTCAAATATCAGCAGACAGTGGATTAGTTGAGAATTTTATTTTCGGTCGTAACGAGGCTCCTTTGCACCATTTTCATTCAAGTTTCAGATCGGAGCTTGGTCTAAGTCCACTCAAGGAGCTATGATTGGCTGATTTATTATCTGGGTTACTTATCAGATTCTATAAAAATCGTCTTTTCTGAATTCATATTTTCTAAGTCCTCAGGAGAGTAGCCGAGATCTTCTAGGATTTCGTAGGTGTTTTCTCCCAGAGTAGGAGGCATTTTAGGAGGTACTTTTTGATAATTGCTGATCTCAAAGGGGCTGTTCACGACTTTTTTGCCTGGTCGTCCACTAAATTCTAGAAAAATATTATTGTCACTCATTTGTTTATCATTAATTACGTCATCGATAGTATTTATATGCCCATACGTTATTTTGTGTTCATCGAAATTTTTCTGCCAGAAAGATAAGGGGTGTTTTCGGAAGTGCTCGTTTAGTATCAAAACGAGTTCTAAAGAATGTTTTCTTCTGGTATTAAGTTCGTCGAATCTTTCATCGCGCTTCAGGTTCGGGAGATCGATAGCGTCACAGAAAGCGGAGAACTCAAACTCCTCTTTTATGAGCGCGAGATAAAAGGATTTACCGTCAGAACATATGTAGTGATTAACCATAGCGTTTGAGGTGGTAGCTTGAGTAGTTTTAAAAAACCGAGTGTTCCTAGATAACGCTGCCTGAACTAATATCCCGTTAGCCCAAACCCCATTAGCCATAAGAGAGCTAGAAACCTTGGTCCCTTTTCCGCTTTCTACCCTGGCGTATAAAGCCATCATGATTCCGCTCACTAAGGCCAGGCTGCTTGGGTGATCTCCCATTGCTGGGGTAGCCAGAGCGAGCTCAGCTCCTTCTGGTCGTACAGCGTCCATTAGGCCAGACCTCGCCCACCAGGCCGTTGCATCGTACCCCGGTTTTTCACATTCTTCTCCTTTTTCTCCGTAGCCTGTCGCATGAGCATACACGATTCTAGGATTGATTCTTTTGACTTCTTCATGCGTGAGGCGAAGTTCTCGCAATACTGAAGGGTGATAATTGGTGATGAGTACATCGGCACTTTTAAGTAGTTTCTCTATTACGGAGTAACCTTTGGAGGTTTTTAGATCCACTACGATGCTTTTTTTGTTTCTGCTATCAAGTTCCCAACAGTAGTTCTCGTCAGACTCCGGGAGGGGTCTTAGTTGGCTTAGCTTGCGATAGGGGTCACCTATTCCAGGCGGTTCTACGTGAATTACTTCCGCCCCAAAATCAGATAGAACAGTCCCGGCTCCGGGAGCAAAGACAAAGGTGGCTATTTCGATCACTCTTAGGTTTGATAATAAAGTAGTCATTATGAATCGTCTCCCCGATATCAGTTTGGGCTAGAATGATTTTTCCAATTTCTTATTGCTTAAAAATTTGTTAACTTAAATTCGTAGAATTTGCCGTGAGAGTTCCGTTTGAAAGGATCAATATTTTCAGATAAAAATACTCTACTTGGGCACATTGTCAACAAGTCGAATCAAGAATAAACAGAGGAGACTAGAGATCCAATCGTTTGATTTTGCTCATCCAGAGAGTGTTTCCGATTTCTTTTTTGTATGTGATCATGGAGGAAATTTTATACCTGGGAATCTCGAAAATTTAGGTTTACTCAAGAGTGATCTAGAGAGGCACATAGCATATGATATTGGTGCCTTGGGGGTCGCGAGGATTCTGGCCGAAACATTTTCGGCTCCGTTGGTGTGGCAAAATTATTCTCGGTTGCTGATTGATTGTAATAGGCAGTTAGACCATAAGAATTTAATCCCGACGGAGAGCGATAACACCACTATTCCGAACAATAAATCTTTGCGCCAGAAAGATCGTGCCGATAGGATTTCTAATGTTTTTATGCCCTATCACAGGAAAATCGAAGAATTGTTGGATTTCAGAGAGAGTCTAAATCAACAAACCATTTTTGTTTCTATGCATAGTTTTACGCCAGTTATGGATGGCTATAAAAGGCCTTGGCATATCGGGGTGCTTTCTGCGGGCGACAGGTCTTTCTCAGATGCAGTAAAAAAACACTTAGAAAAAAATACTGAATATGTTATCGGTGATAACGAACCTTACAGGATAGATGACAAAGATTTTACGGTACCTCAACATGCCGTTGAAAGAAGCCTACCCAGCGTTCTTATCGAGATTCGTCAAGATCTGGTAAAAACGGTAGAGGGGCAAAGTTCTTGGGCTAGCGTCATTGCTGAGGCGCTTTCGGAGGCAAAGAAGATCCTTTAACCATGGGGATTTTCCGTCCAAAAAACATCAATTAGTATTTTCTACGAATCTATATACCAGGCACTGGAGCCGTAGCGATACTAACGGGAAATATTATTTCCGTTATTTTGTTTCGACTTTTATTCCGAAAGAGGTTAATGCGGCGATCGCGACGTCTTCTCCCCATTCCTGAACAAAGTGACCGGCATGTTCTAGAATGAGGCTTTCAGGGCAATTCTTTATATTATCTCGCAGTTCGTCCATAATTTCTTTTCCAAAAAATGGATCTTGGAGGCCGACCGCCATAAAGGTCTCTCCATTCCATTCAGAGGACCAGAAACTTTTAGCCCGCTTACAGCATTGAACACCTTCCATGTCGGGTGTAATAGGCAGTAACTGTGGAAATCGCCGTACACCAGCTTGATATCTTTCGTCAGGAAACGGTGCAGCATAGGCAGTGATGTCCATCAAATCGACAACACCTGGGCAGTTGGCCGCTAAAAGGCCGGACACCGGAATATCTCTAAGTTGGGCAGCATATCCTTTCCAGCTGTCGAATCCTTGCCCTACATTTTTACCTTCGGGTAGAACGGTATTCATTACAATGAGCCGCTTAAATCGTTTGGGCATTTCCATGGGCAAGGTTAATCCCAGTACACCTCCCCAATCTTGACAAACTAGAGTGATATTTTCTATATCTAGGTGTTCAATCAGCCGTAAAAGAGAATCGCGGTGGAAAGAGAAAGTTATGTCATTGTCGTTAATAGGTTTGTCGGATCTACCGAAGCCAAAATAATCGGGCGCGATCACTCTAGCACTAGCAGCTGTAAAAATAGGGATCATCTTCCGATACAAATAGGACCAGGTAGGTTCTCCATGTAAACATAGATAAGTGTCCGCTGATTCGGGGTCGCCTTCATCGACATAATGCATTCGAAGTCCGTGGTAGCCCTCTAGAGTGTCAATATAGTTAGGTTGGAATGGAAAATTGGGGAGCATCGCGAATCGATCTTCCGGAGTACGAAGAAACTCTATAGTCATTTTATTTCTCCAGTTAGTTCTTGCTTACTGTATTGGACGGGATTTCTGCAGCATTGCACGCTATTAAAAAAATGTCACTAAGAAAAGATTACAAGTGTTTTAGGAATTTCTTTTTTTATAGGGCGAATTCAGTTATAACCTAGAAATTTTAAAATCTTATCCTAGGTTTGGATCGGAGGAACTGGGAACGAATTTGTCAAAAAAGATATCTTTTCCCCGCACGCCACTACCTGTCAGCACTGAAACGGCGGCATCGATCATCTCAGGAGGACCGCAAAGGTAAGATTGCGCCTTCGCTAGTTTGAACTCATGAATGTCATTTATGAGATCTGTTACTAATCCTCGAGCTCCGGTCCAGTTACTGTTTTCTGGTTCATGAGATAAGACCGGCACATACCGTAAGTTTCCGGGCCAGGAGTCTAGTAGGTGCGTAACTACCTCTTGCGGATATAAATCTGCTTGCGTTTTTGCTCCATATAGATAAACGGCAGGCCTTTTCAAGTCAATGCCGTAGCTTTCTTCTATGATCGCTTTTATAGGCGACATTCCGCTTCCCCCGGCAATAAACACTATCGGGGATTCAGCATGTCGGATTCTGAAAATCCCATATGGTCCGTCTACAGTGAGTGGCTCACCAATTCGGTCGTTAGCGCGAAACCAATCAGACAGCTGACCTTTCTCGATTATCTTTATGTGAAAATCTAATTCATTTTTTTCATTGGAAACCTTAGAGGGAGTTGCAAAGGAATAAGAGCGGACTAGATCAGTGTCAGGTACGCCGATATTAGCGTATTGTCCAGCATAATAAGTAATTGATTCAGCCACTTCGACCCGAACCTCAATAATATCTCTAGTCAGATAAAGAACTGATTTAATTTTTCCTATCTGGCGCTTCGGAAGGATAGTTGGCATACCATCGTCTAGACTTCTAACAACAACTTTGAGATCAGACTTGGCTAACGTTTGGCAGGCTAAGAAGGTACCATTTTTTATTTCGTCGATGTCTAAGACGTATGCGAAATCTGTAAGCGCCTTAATATCTCCCTCAATAAGTTGACTCTTGCAGGTGGAACAGGCCCCCGTCTGACACTCAAAAGGGTAGGCTAAGCCTGCATTCAATGCACCCCGCAATACTGTCTCTCGGGCTCCCACAACAAAGGTTTTTCCAAAAGGCTCGACGGAAACCTTGTAGGAAGCCGGCGTTCTGTTAAAAAGACGCTTAAACATGCAATCCCATTTTAAAAAGCGTTTAATTTACGAGTAAGAAATCCTAGCAATTTTTCTCGAATTTTTGTTCAGAAGTTTCAACTAGTCGCAGTGGCCGCATAAACTGAAATACCACTCGCCCGATTTTGCTCGACAGCGATCTGTTTTTCCTCTTCAGTCGCAAAATCCTTGTCCCATTGCAAAATTTGCGGTCCAATTACCATACGTTGGAGAGGTGGAAAATAAGCGAGGAACGCATTGGTAACTACACCAGTTTGGAGTAGGGGCGCCTCTCCATCGATCACTTTTGCTAATTCATGAAACGGTCTATCCGGGTGTCTATGGTGCTCTGAGTGTTTGGTGACATTAAACAGTATGACCTGAGACATGAGTCTGTTGCAATTCCAGGAATGCCTATCACCATCTGGTTGTCCGGCAGCACATACTTGGCCATGATGGAATTGGTAGCCGATGGCCTCGTACATCATTTTACTCATCAGAAAACTTATTGTATATAGGCCGACAGCTATCCATCCTCCTACGGTGAAGACGATAGCCCAAACAACGGTAGCCCTTAGCCCTGCTCGAATCATCTTGTTACCTATCCAGAAAACTGAATGATCGTATTTGGCCAGTCTCTTTTTCTCTACCATCCAAGCGTACGCTATTTGTTTAAAGGGCGCGCTAAATAAAAAAGCGTAGTAGCTATCCTTTCGTAACGAAAGGGATGCATCGTGCGGTTGACCCAAAGTAATGTGATGTCCGTAGACATGTTCGGTTTCGAACGGTATGCCTCCTGCTATTCCAAAAAACCAACGTCCAAAAAACATGGCTACGGGATCCCAGGTTCTGTGGATAAGTTCGTGCGCCATAATGACGTTTGTGATGGCAAACATTAGACCAAGTCCGAGAGCTCCACCTATCAGGTCAAAAATCTGATTGTCAGATTTTGCCATTAGGGCATCGTATTCAGTTAACGAGGACACAGCAGCGCCAATTCCTAGTATGTCGGTAGGTACAATTGTCCATATGAATATCGAGGCGCAGAGGATTATCATAGGGAAATAACTATACATAATCAGAGATAGAATTTGCGGGTGCTTGTATTCGGGTGCTTCACCATGTTCTCCAAGGAGAAAATCACCGGTGATCGAGCCCACAATCGCGAATACAAATCCGAGCCATAACCAATGGCCGCCAAGTAGGAAGCCTAAAATTGTCATACCGACGAATATGTGATTAGTAAGATATTTAGTGTATTTAGTCATTTGCCCCTCCTTAAAATATTAGCCAGCGATTCGTCGGCTATACATAATATTCCCTGTTAACTTAATATTACCAATTGCCTTTTGATAATCACAACTTATTTTTCTGGATTCTGGTTCTATCCCTAGGATTTTATGGTATGAAGGAGTATCTAGGGGTATATGGGTAATTTCATCTTCAAAGTAGTTTAAAGAGGTGGGAAGAGTGGTTCCACAAAAAGTCTTAGCTAGTTGATTTAGACGAATTTTTAGATCATCCTATTTTCTCTTAGTTTGAAGGATGGACTAATGACAGTAAGTGACAAGCTAGCAGTGCCAGATGGACATTCTTTGCATCATGTTGTCTGCCCTCATGATTGCCCTGATACATGTTCTATGTTGGTGACTAGACATGATAAAAGTGGCCGAGCCGTAAAGGTTCAAGGTGATCCTACTCATCCTATTACAAGAGGCTATCTATGCAATAAGGTAAATCACTATTTAGACTATGTTTATAGTGATCGGCGAATGCTGTACCCACATAAGCGGATCGGACCGAAGGGACCAGGTGCAAAATTCGAAAGAATTTCTTGGAATCAGGCGTTGGACACAATTGCTGTTAACTTCCGACGAATTATCGAAACTTTCGGTTCTGAGGCAATACAACCATTTAACTTCTCGGGCACGCTGGGCTTAATCAATTATTTTGGGATGGATAACCGATTCTGGAATAAAATGGAAGCGGCAAGGCTTGAGCTATCAATATGTGTGCATGTAGCTTTTTGGGCAAACGTTCATACCCATGGCCTAGCTTGTGGGCCTGATGTATCTATTGCTGCGCAAGATGCTGAGTTGATGATTTTTTGGGGGCACAATCCCGTGAGTACAGGAGTTCACGCGATGCCTTTTATCCGAGAGGCTAGAGCTAGAGGTTGTAAAATTGTCGTGATTGACCCGAGGCCAACTCGGACCGCTTGGTTTGCGGATACCCATATACAACCTAGGCTTGGTACGGATAGTGCTCTAGCCTTGGCAATGATGAAAGTCATCGTAGACCATAATTTGCACGATTTGGATTTTCTGAAGCAACATACCTACGGTTGGCAAGAACTTATCGAGCAACGGTTACCAGAATACTCACTAGAGGCGGCGTCAGAGACAACGGGTATTGAGCCGGGCCTAATAGAGTCTTTGGCACTTTTGTACGCTTCTACGCGGAAAAGTTATATAAAAGGGGGTTTCGGTCTAAATCGGCACCAGAACTCAGGACAGATGTGTCGTTCAATTCTCATTCTACCGTCTATCACTGGCGCCTGGCGCGAACGATGTGGAGGAGCGACTTTTGGGCGAGTGGAGGAAAATACCGTTCCTTTTGCTTTCGAAGCGTTTCAGCGAGACGATTTGGGAGACCGTTCTAGCAAAAGAATTCTTAATATGGTTCAGATGGCAAGGGCATTAAATGATGATGTCGGCTGGGATGAAGAATCTCTTGATCCGCCTATCAAGTGCTTGTTTACGTATAACGCTGATCCTGCGAACTGCGTTCCTAATTCGGACTACATGAGGAAAGGGATGTTAAGAGAAGATCTTTTCACTGTTGTTCATGATACTTTTTGGACTGATTCTTGTGACTACGCCGATATAGTGTTGCCGGCAGATACACAATTAGAAAGAACAGACATGCATGGCTGCTACGGCTATTATCATTATGGGATGAATCTACCGGTAATAGAACCTTTAGGTGAAAGTGTCTCTAATTCAGAACTGTTCCGCCGTTTAGCAAAAGCTATGGGTTATGTAGAGTCTAGTGGGGACGCATTCACCCAAACAGATGAAGAAATTATTCGAGATGTTTTGTTGACGAATGACGTGTCTCCATTACTAGACGGTCTGGAGTACGAGAACTTCAAGAAAAACGGTTGGTTTGTAGGGAACTATGATTCTCCATCCCGGAATTTTCTGGAAAATGGATGGCCGACGAAAGACGGACGTATCCAAATTTATTCTGAAGAACTTAAGGACTTGGGACAAGATCCGCTGCCTTGCCATCTTCTGGAAATGGAAGGGCAGGAAGATCCTAAGAGAGATAAATATCCGCTACAGGTAGTTAGTTCTGCCTCTCATTATTTTATAGGTAATTCTTTTCAAACTGTTGAGCGATTGCAAGCGATGAACTCTCGTCAAACTATCGAAATCAGCTCAAGTGAAGCTGCTGCTCGAGATATTTCGGATGGGGATCTGTGTCGACTCTACAATGACAGAGGAGAAACGTTCGGTTATGCACTCATAATAGATAACTATCTTGACGGTATGGTAGGCATCCAAAAGCAACTAAAAGGTAGTAGCACTCCAGGTGGAGTCAACGCTAATGCGTTGAATACCGAAGTTCTAGCAGATTTCGGGTTCGGTCCCTCCTTCTATTCAGTTTTAGCAGAAATAGAAAAGGTTTCTGAAGAAGACGCCGAGTCTGCAAAAGTGCGTCATTGGGGAGGGCGAGAAGGTTACGTAAGGATGTGGAGGCGTCTTAATCCCAACAGCGCTTTGGATGATCGAGAGATCTTGTTGGCGGCGGAAAAAGAAAATTCGGATATTTTCAGGGATTGAGCATGTTAACGCTTCCTCTATCGCGGCAGGCTCCCAGTCCTATAATCAATAATCGGCGAGTAACGATCACGAAAGCTGAGCTACTCTCACAGCGCAAATTAACGCATGACACTTTTGAACTTAAAATTGCTTGTCTAGGAGGAAATGGACTCGTTTCTGCACGTTCGGGACAGTTTGCGACGATACTATTTCCTGGGATGATAAGACCGAGGCCGTATTCGTTTGCCTGCGATCCAGTGTCTGAGAATGAAGGCGAATATACATTTTATATTCGTTTGGTGCCGGGAGGCGAAGTCTCTACTTGGCTGTCGGAGAAAAATCGAGAAGGTACTGTGGTAGAACTATCCGGTCCACTTGGAAAATTCGGATTAGATAACTCTCACAATACCATGCTGTGTGTCGGCGGGGGTAGTGGTATGAGCGCTATTAAGGCTTTAGTAGAAGAGGCCTGCAGACAACAAGTGAGGAGGGATTGTCTATATTTTTATGGTGCTCGTTCTCAAGCAGATTTATATTGCGAATCTGAGATGGAGGAAATTAAAAATTGCTGGCATCGCGATTATAAATTCAAGTTTATACAAGTTTTGTCTGACGAGGAAAGCGACTCAGAATGGCCGGGCGCTAAGGGACAAGTTGTAAAGGCTATTGAGAACGATAAATCTATTGTCCATTTCTCTAAATGGTCTGACGTTAGTGCTTTTCTCTGCGGTCCAAAACCTATGGTGGAGGCTGGCCGGTTATTTTTTGAAAGAAAAGGGGTTCTCAGTGGTAATGTATACGTTGATATTTTCGAGGATCTAAGTTCGCCAGCACCTATGGTGGATAATTCTAAGTGCGTGCTATGCGATGAGTGTTTACTAGTTAGGCCTATCGACAATTGCATTATTGAAACTTCTAAAATGGATGCAAATTTCGATCACCATGAAAAAATAAAACCAGGTGATTCTTCAGGACTTTATTATAATTCTTTATTCATTGATCCAAAAAAATGCATACGTTGCCACGCTTGTGTAAGCGCTTGTCCACATAACGCGATTTCAATTATAGACAAAGGAAAGGTTCATCGAACGTTAAGGTATAGCTAAATTTCTTTCCGATGACTCTGAAAGCCTTGTTTTTTGTGGTTAGGCACGAGTGGTTCAGGAGAGCGTTGTTTTGGGTGGAAGAAATGAACTAACCTCAGGCGCATTGTCCAAATAAATTTCCATTTGTACCAAGCAACTGTGAGCGGTCGGTCCTTGTGCGAGCTCTGATGTGCCGCGGTCCCGAGTTAACACGTTCGGATTTCCATGTAAATCTAAACTGATTTCGTCCGCAGTATTGATCGGATCATACCAGGCTCCAGTAGCAAGTTGGATTACACCGGCCCGAATATTTTCAGATAATTGAGCTGCGCTCAAGCACGCGCCTCGGTCGTTAAAAATCCTTATGATATCTCCGTCGTTGATATTTCGTTCAGCGGCGTCCTTTGGGTTGATCATCGTGGGCTCTCTCCCAGCCACTTTGTCTTTGCGGCTGATTGAGCCAAAATCTAATTGACTGTGCAGCCTATTTTTAGGTTGATTTGAGATTAGATGAAGAGGAAATTTTTCGGCACGAGGAGAATTTAAACTTTCTTCTTTTTCTATCCAAACAGGATGACCCGGACATTCTTTATAGTTAAAATTAGCTATTGTTTGGGAGTGTATCTCGATTTTCCCAGAAGGAGTCCCAAGAGGATTTTTCGAAGGATCTTCTCGAAATAGTTCTGGGATTAACTTTACTTCTTTAATCTGATCTTTAATAGAGAAATGCTGCCCATTCCAAAATTTCTCAAAGTCTGGTAACTCAATTCCGTGCTTGTTGGCGGTTTTACTAGAATATTCGTAAATCGACTTAATCCAAGCCATTTCGTCTTTTTTTTCTGTAAACAAATCCTTAAAACCAAGTCGCTCTGCAAGTCCGCTAAACACGTCAAAATCACTTTGAGCTTCTCCCAAAGGTGGAACAGCCTGTCTCATAGGGGTGACGTAGTGATCAAAGGTACTGAAGTGTAGGTCGTTTCTTTCGAGTGAAGTAGTTATCGGAAATACGATGTCCGCGTGTCTGGCGCTCGCGGTCCAAGCTTGCTCATTCACAATAATACAATGGGGTTTTGACCAAGCTTTTCGTAACCTGTTCAAATCTTGATGTTGGTGAAAAACGTTGCCTCCAGCCCAAAAAATGAGTTTGATGTCTGGGTAAGTTAAAGATCGGCCGTTATAATTAAACTTGCTTCCAGGGTTTTCTAGCATTTCCGTGATTCTTGCCACTGGTATTAAAGAATCAATGGGATTTTTACCTTGAGGAAAAGTTCCCCACGAAAAAGGCAGAATTCTTCTTCCAGAAAACCCGATGCAGGAAAGAGAACCTACTCCGTGTCCTACGCCTGCCCCTGGCAGGCCGAATTGACCGAGCATTGCAATGAGGACGGTGCTGGCCCAAAAAGGTTGTTCTCCATGTTCGGCGCGCTGTAAGGACCAACCCATGGGAATAAAACAACGAGAAGAGGCCATTTTTTTTGCGAGCGAATAAATAGATTTCTTAGAAACTCCTGTTATGATCTCTGCCCATTGAGGCGTTTTTTCTTGCCCGTCGGAAGAACCTAGTAGGTATTCTCTAAATTGTTCAAAACCAACGGTGTATTTTTCAATAAAATTTTCGTCGTAGAGATTCTGTATTAACAAGGTATGGCAGATTGCTAAAATTAAGGCTACATCGGTACCGGGTTTAATCGGGATCCATTCCGCGTTTAAGTAGTCCGGAACATCATTTTTAATAGGACTTATATTTATAAAGCGG
>CAZXQY010000018.1:25656-32652 GCA_964642505.1 uncultured Gammaproteobacteria bacterium
AGTTCTGCAATCGTTTAACTGTTTTCCGTGGGTGTGAGCTCCCGGTCCACCCATGACAACTTGAAGGTTCTTTTCTGGTATTCCGCCAAAACAAACTACCAGCTCGCCAGATTCAGCTACATCTTTCCAGGGGGTTGTATGGAGAAATAAAGTATAAAGATCTGACCCTAGAACGTACGGAAGTATTACTTCCCCGGCTGCGGCAGAGTAAGTGCGATCTGAGCGAGTGTATCCACCAAACTGGTTAAGAAACCGATGAAGTTGGCTTTGAGAATGGTGGAACCTGCCAGCGCTAGCCCAACCGTATGATCCTCCGTAAATAGAAGCATTACCGTAAGCACTTCTCGCTTCCTCTAAAGATTTGGAGGCCGTATCTAACGCTTCTTCCCAAGATACTGGTACGAAGGGTTCTTTTCCACGCAAAGACCCACTGTTTCTGAGTTTATTGCCCCTAAAGCTTTTACGAATCATCGGCTGCATTATCCTGCATTGAGGGTTTCTGCTATCTAGTAAAGCCTGTCCGATCGGTGAGGGTTCAGGTTCGTCAGAATAGTTCAGAACACGCACTAAAGCGTCATCTTCAGCTTCTATTAGGTATTGTCCCCAGTGTGTTGCCGTTGGATATAGTTTTCCCTTTCTACTCATAGATTCTACTTATAATTGTGTTAGCACCGTCGAATCTCTACGCCAAGCCAGAAATTCAGTGAATGTGCTTTCTTTTCGACGGTTTGATTCTTTGCTTCCAAATGTCTTCCGTACCGACGCGAGCTTTATGAAATGTTAAAATAAGCTACTCTTGTTTACGTTGTCGTTGCTCCTCTTGATCCGACAATAAGTTGCTTTAACCCTGATTCTTCGTTATGCCGTCTGATGACTTCTAATTCTGTGGCAGTGGCCCATTTTTCATCCCATTCCTTTAGCATAGGAATTATCTCTCTCCAGAACCAAAAAGGAATCCAGGATATCATCGTCATTGTTAGATACCCGTAAGGACATTCTGGCATTGGTTGCCATTTGAAGCGATAGTAAGGTTGATCTGCTTGTACATGGTGAGCACCGTGTCGGCCTAAATTAAATGTGAAATGTTGGCTAATAGGATTGCAACTCGAAAAAGTATTTCTCGTAGTAACTTTTTCTCCGGGTAGGCGGATGAGTCCGTAATGAGAAAAAAAGTTAAGGCCTTCTAAAATATATTTTCCGAAAA
Organism: uncultured Gammaproteobacteria bacterium; assembly: GCA_964642505.1. Taxonomy (GTDB): domain Bacteria; phylum Pseudomonadota; class Gammaproteobacteria; genus TMED69. Next base: position 26,861 of record CAZXQY010000018.1, read on the forward strand.
GCGCCGCTATTAGCCAGACTCCAAAACCCAACCAACCGGCCGCCAGGTAGGTGAATAGAACAATCACACTTCCTCGAAGCCAGGCCTGTATAACTCGATTGTGAATCGAGAATCTATTTTTTCCGAGCGCCTCGAGTCGGGTGGTCTCAATGCCGAAACCTCCCCTCCACTGCCGAATTTGGCCTACAGAAAGGAATTCGTAAAAACCCATGCCGCGTTTAGGTGATACCGGATCGAGATCACATATTCCCAGATTATTATGGTGTCCATAAACATGTTCTGTGGCGAAATTAGTTCCGAATGATAATGCAAAATCCCATCGGCCTAGCCAAAGATCAAAAGGTTTTGAGATTCTGTGTGTTAGTTCGTGACAAGACCCGGTACCACTGACCCCTAAAAGTCCACCCAAAGAGAGGCCGGCTCCTAAGAAGCTGATCCAATTGTTTTCTTCGCGAGTTAGCAGCACGTCGTTAGTTAGTCCTATTAGCTCTAAATTTTTGTTCACTAATGAACCAAAGGCCAGTAAGTCTGCCGAGGACAGAATCCACATTGTTACGAAAAGAGCGAAAAAATGACAGGCGACGACAGAGTAAATAATTAGATCATGAATAATCGGGTAATTGTACTCAGGATTAGATTCGTCCCTCCAGTTCTTTGTTAGAATTTCTCCGCCGACACCAACTATAAACAAAAAGAAGACCCCACTCCAGGTCCAAAGAGAACCGGCAATTAATCCGGCCACCATCACGGCCGTCCAAACCCAATGTATATATCCGAATCTAAGGTACTTCCACATTTTCTGCTCCTTCCCAAAGCGGTGCTTGCTTAGTGTCTTGTAACAAGACTTATAACTTCATGTCAAGTAATAGGATTGCTCGATAGATTGTAGTAGTTTTTTAGTAGAGCTGTTTTATTTTAACCTAGAATACTTTGGACCAACTGGTCACCAAAAAGGTAGATAACAGATAAGGCGACACCGCCTACAACGGTTGCTGCAAAAAGACCTAACATAAACGGTTTCAAGCCAATTTTCTTTATACTAGAAAAAGCCGATGTGGCGCCAATTGCAGACATGGCAATCAATAGGCAATATTCAGCTATTTGGCGCACGGTGGAAACGATTTCGTCCCATTGTCCAGGTTCTAAGATACCAAATGGTCGATTTCCGATCTCACCGATTGTTCGAACTCCAGACATAGCTACGAAGCCCACAATGAACCAAGGAATCATAGACGATATTCTTATTTTCCCATCGCCAGAAAAATCCCGACTGTATAATATACCAACTAAAGGTATGACTAATATCATACAAAGGTTTCGGACTAACTTGGTTATTGTAGCCATGTCGAAAGCCTCTGGAGCGCCATATTGGCTTTGGTACATCAGTCCCGCTCCAGCGACTTGAGCAGTCTCGTGGATGGAGGTCCCTAAAAATAACCCTGCTAAAATAGGTCTTTCTGCAAAAAGAAAATGACCGATAAAAGGATACAGGAACATGGCAGCCACCCCAAAGACTGTGATACAGGCTATGGAGTAACTTACTTCTGATTCATTCGCTTTCAAGATTGGAGCCGTAGCCACTATGGCCGTGACGCCGCAAATACTAGTACCGACAGCTACCAATCCGCAAAGAGGTTGGGAAAGCCCTAACGATTTTCCGAAAAATTTTACTGTGATGATGCCAGCTGCGATTGCTGTTATCACAAAAGGAAGCGCCAGAAGCGTATTGAGACCTGCACTCATCAAACTTAATCTGATTCCTAATAACATGATGCCTATACGGAGTATGGTTGAAGCGCAAAATTTTAGGCCCGGTTTGACAGCTTCGATCATTGAAAGTGTATTGCCAAGAATGGCACCGATTATGATTGCCATCATAATCGAACTAATCGGACTCTTCGTGAAACCCAGTAGCGTTTCACCGACGAATCGAGCGGATTCGTGAGCGGCAAAGGCAATCGCACAGGCCAGAGCTAGGCCGGCCAGCCAATTTATTTTCGGTTTATATGCGTCTAGATTTTTTAAAGAAGTCACAATGTTTATGTTTGAGGTTCACAACCTTCGAAGGAATCGGCGTCCATCTTCTTCTCATATAGGGGGCTTACTTCTGAGCCAGGAGCAAGATTGGCTTTGGTTGTTTCCCAATTTCCACTCTTTACGACAACCATCCATCCATTTTCATAAGGGTCGTTATTGGCGAGATTAGGCTCTTTTACGAGAGCTTCATTTACTTGAACAATTTCTCCGTCAAGGGCCACTCTAGCCGGCCCGACCCATTTCCCCGACTCAATTGTCGCACATGACTTACCCATTTTTACGCTTCGACCTACCTTTTTGGGAGTGAACGCAACCAATTCTCCGGCGAGCGCCGTTGCAACAGCCGTCATGCCAATTTGAACTGAACCGTCTTTAAGTTCTTTGTACCAAGTGTGGTTTTCTACATCGTACAGTAGGTCGTCCGGTAGATAGCAACCGCGTATATTTGGCATATCACTCTCCGTGGTCTTTTCCGTTTAATTAATTTCAACTTTGTTGAATTGGTTTAGAGGAACAGCAGAAGTTTCCTAAAGCCGATTCTTCAATTTTACCCGAAATAAAAAGGTGAATATGCTGGACAACAAATTGCATCATTTCCAGAGTGTGTTCGTCGCTCTGCTTGCTCTCAATTAGATTGTGATGGTAGGCAACTTCTCGGCAGGTTTCTCTGCACGCATTAAAACTGGGATCTCCCTTTGCTCCTTGTTTTTGGAGTGCCAGCAGTCTGAATCCTTCTTTGCTGTCTTGTGTCGGGCTCTCTTCCTTATGCATTATCCAGTTCTCCATAATTTCTTCGGCTAATGTCAGCAGGGTATGGTGGTTCGACTCTACAGGTTGCTCGAGAATTTCGCCAATTTGTAAGAGTGACCTCACGATAAAACTCTCTTTTTGAGAAATTGGGCTGAAGAGGAAACATTTTCGTGGACTCCGACTTGAGTTGGTTTTAACCCGAGAGCTATACCCAAGAGCTGAGTGAAATAGAGGATTTTTACGGATGTTCGAACCCCCAACACCTTTTCAGCTCTGACTTGATGAAGTTCGAGTCCGGAATGGCAAGTCGGGCACTCGGTCGCGATCACTTCTGCACCCGATGATTCAGCAGCCTTTAAAATGTTTAATACTAATTTAGTTGACGTGTCTGAATCAGACAAGGTGTGAGCGCCCCCACAACAGGCAGTCTTTAGGGGGAAATCTACGCTCTCTGCACCTGCCAAATTTAGGATATCATCCATAAAATGAGGTTTTAGCGTTGATTCTGATCCTATCCCAGCATCTTTCTCAGGATATATGTGTCTTGGTCGAGTATACATACAACCATAATAGTTCGCGACTTTGATTCCTTTGAGGCTATTTTTTATTCTGTCCTTGAGTTCGTCGTCACCGATCCCAGACTTGATCCAATCTAAAACGTGGATGGTTTCTATCGTTCCACTTTGATAACTTTTGTGACCTGCCTTTTTAGATATTTTCTCTACGGTTTCTTTAGATTTCGGGTTATTTTCCAGATCGTATTCTGCCTTTTTTAGATTATGGTAGCAGCCATTGCAGGGAGCCATTACAACATCATGTTTCATTTCGTTGTGGGCGATGGACATTACTCTAGAAGACAGATAGGTCTGTATGTCTGGGTCCACATTTTTGACTTCCATCGCTCCACAGCAATTCCAGTCTTTTACTTCTTTTAAGGTAAGGTTTAAAGATTTTGCCACAGCTTTGGTGGAGCGATTATAGGCGTGTCCTGTCCCTTCTAAAGCACATCCTGGGTAATACGCTACGCTTTTATATTTATCTTTCTTGCCGTCCAAAAGTTCACTCCATTTTATCAAGCGTCAAGCTCATTTTCCGCGGTTTGGATCAGTTGATCTAAACTGAGATTTTTCCGGTGTTGATCCGATTTATTGTCTATGTGCTCTTGGATCGCATCTCGCGCAGCAGACCAAGAATGCACTTTGGGTTTTATTATAGATGCCACACCCATTTTCGTTAACAATTTTATGGGCAATTTTGAAATCAGTCTGTGTGCAGTCGCGATCAGCCATTCCTGTAAGAGGCTTTGGCCTGAACGTTTGAAAAATCCTCTGATAATACGGCCTTCCTCTATCTTGCCCGTTTCTACGACTTGATCTGTAAATTCCTCGTCAAAATGTGTGGACAGGCTTTTAGGAGTAAACCCTTTCAGCTCCAGCCAGTGGGCAGTAGCTTTCATGACCCCTTCAGGAAATACGTCCCGGGGACATGCGTACGTACATTTATTACAGGACACGCACTGCCAGATAATATCTTTATCCCGTAACAATTCTGATTCCATTCCCATCCTGATGAGATAAATCCAGTAACGAGGGTTAAATTCCGGGTTAATTTCATTTACAGTGCAAGAGTTGGTGCAAGAGCCACATTGCCAGCAGCGGTGGATGTATTCACCGCCCGGTAAGCTGCTTATTTCTTCTTCAATTTTCTCGTTATAATCCGTGACAACTCTAGACTCAATGAATGTGCTCCAGTGCCCAGAAATATCTATACCATCCATCTCTAAATTTTCATGGGTTACTAGATTTTCAGGTCTGATAAGATGCTCTTCATGGATCGGCATTGAAATGTCCAGATTTACCAGTTGGCTTTATAGCTTCAGTCTTCGTTCTCGGATCGGTCAAACACACCCTTAGCTCCATCCAGTCCGAGCATGCGACGGGTATGTTCCATCGGATCCTCTAGACTATTGAAGTCTGCGCGTAGGTAAGTTCCTCCTTGACTGGCTATGTAATCGGCATACGTTTGCGCCTGGATGAGATCGGAATACCAATGTACATCGCGGTAAAAACCGTTTTGAGTCAGGAACATGGTTAGTTCCTCTCGAAGGGAAAGAAAAACTTCGTATTTGTCTGAAATTTTGATTGTTTTTTGATCAATATCTTCACCGAACCATAATTCCCTTAGCACCCCGGTGTTTGCCTTAAAGTCCCAAACCCATCGTGTCATCAGAGGGTACTTTTCGGGTTCAAGATAGTGAAGGATCTCCGCAGCTAGATCTCTCACCCATCGATATTTTCCATCTGCAGGCAGGTGTTCCCGGAATCGTTTAAGTTGCTCATCGACGGTAGTAGTATCTTTTCGATATTTTACTAGGGTCCCTATCGCGTCTATTACTCTTACTGCGCCTTTTTCTTTTAGCTCTGGCAGAATCTTTCTTCGAACAGTAGGCATAAAAGGGAGGATGATTGCTAGCATTTCCAGGGAGAACTCTTTATCCTCTTCCGGCAAAAGTACGCTTCGGAAAAGATCTGATTTTGCCTTTAGCGTCGTAATGTAGGCCTCGATACCGCCACGGTTCTCACATCCTTTCAAAAGCGATTCGAGAGTGTAACGTAATTTCTCGCCAGATAAATCGAGGATGATATCTCCACTCGACGAATCAGAACTTGACGAAAAAAACTTCTTTGTGAGTGCTATAGATGTCATCTCTAAGCAATGTCTCTGATTTTAGAAAGACTAGCTGTGACTGCGGCATTAGCTTGCGCAATGCTGTCGTCGATAGTCTCCGGGCCGGCGGCGGCTCCTGCGACAAATACACCAGGCCGTGACGTCTCAACAACATTAAGATAACTGCTTTTTTGGGCAATGAAACCGTTCTCTTCTAAGTCGACGCCAAATATTTCAGATATCCTTGGATTATCAATATTGGGATCCATACCAATGGCGTGGACAACTAAATCAAATGGTATAGTGATGGGGCGCTTTACTAGGGTATCTTCGCCTTT
>CAZXQY010000018.1:32664-33942 GCA_964642505.1 uncultured Gammaproteobacteria bacterium
AACGATCAATCGCTTCCCGTCTGAAGTTACTTCGGCTATTCTAGCCTTGATGTATTTTACTTTGTATTCTTCCTGGCTTCTCCAATAGTATTTGGTTTCATACAGACCGAAAGTTCTGATGTCCATGTAATAGATATAAACATGACAGTCCGGTAATTCTTCACGTATTTCCATCGCTAAGTTCGAGGATACTGTGCAACATACTTTCGAACACCACTCCCTTCCTATTTGTCGGTCACGCGATCCAACGCAAAGTAAGATAGCTACTCTGTCGGGTTTTCTTCCGTCAGATGGGCAGCGCACTCCTTGACCTGACGAAATCATTTGTTCGACTTGGGTAGTCGTGACGACATCAGGGAATGTTCCGAAGCCCCATTCCGGTTTGTTTATAGAGTCGAAATGAGTAAAACCGGTACATAAAATTGCCGCGCCAGAGTTAATTATTTGGTCTTTTGACAATTCGACCTTAAATTCGCCTATTGAACCCTGGAATTTTGTTACCGTACTTTCTAAATGGATTTCTATATTCTCGTTGGACTCAACACGCTGAATCATCCCTCCAATGGCATCGCTTGCCCATTCATCTGATGGCACAAGTTTTGCGTATCCAGATAAAATCGGTGCTCCTCCGAGTCGATCCTCTTTCTCCACTAAGACGCATTTTCCCCCTATGCTGGCGATGCCGTGCGCTGCCGCTAAACCTGCTGGACCCCCGCCTATAACAATGACGGGCTTACTCACTAACTTCCTCTAATTTTTTGTATCCGGGTCCAGAGGTAATCATTCTACCGGGTTCGTATAAATTTTCCGATTTTCCTTCCTTCACTAAGTTTAAATAATCTTCAAATTCCGCCTTGAACTTTTTCCAATCTATACTGAGCTTATCCATCAGCGACTCGACGGACGAGGCATGCCAATGCGATTGAACTATTTTAAACGGATGAGCCCCACACACGAGAGCAGCAAATTGAACGTCAGCTAGCACGGGTAAGTTAAAGTCTTTTCCAACAGCCTTTCCGATCCATTGGTTTTTGTCTAACGTTGTAATACACCCAGTATCATGACCTATCATTACGTCTGCCTCTGCTTCTTCAACTGCAACCTTCACCTTCCTATCGATAGCGTATGATCGAGTAAATTCTCTTTCAGATATAATGTGTCTAAATCCAAAGCCACAGCAATCGTACCAGGTGGAATAGTCGATGACCTGCGTACCTAAAGCCTCCATTATGCCCGTCGACACCGCGACTCTATTTCCTTCTAGAATTTCATCGTCGT
>CAZXQY010000019.1:0-33710 GCA_964642505.1 uncultured Gammaproteobacteria bacterium
AATAGGGCTATTCACTGGTGATCGATGAACCCATACGGACCTGTTTGGACGCATTCCCAGCCGGTGGTGGTATATCTAAACCTCTTTTCACAGCTGGACGTTCTGCTATAACATTTATCCAACGCTGCAAATTCTCTAACCCATCGACCGGCACCCTAGCCCACCGATGAGTTTTAACCCAGCACCAGTTAGCAATATCTGCAATACTGTATTCACCTGCCAAATATTCTTCTTCCCCAAGTCTTTTATCTAAAACTTCATACAGTCTTCGAGTCTCATTTTTGTAACGAGATTTCGCATTAGGCACATCTTTAGGAAAATATCTTTCAAAAACTACCGCTTGCCCTTGCATAGGTCCAATGCCTCCCATTTGGAACATGAGCCATTGCACACACTTCCAATACAAGTGACTGTCGGCTGGAACAAGACGCTTATATTTACTAGAAAGATATAGCATTAGAGCACCCGACTCAAAAATCGTCACCCCTTCCTCATCGTCTTGAATAACAGGTATCCTCCCATTCGGGTTCAATTTCAAAAAGTCCACTGAATGCTGTTCTCCCGCAGAAAGATCTACAACATGAACTTCATACGGAACATTCAGTTCTTCCAACGTCACCGTCGCTTTCCAACCATTAGGTGTAGCGGACGTGTAAAGGTGAATCATTCCGGATACACGTTGTAATTCGATATTTTTTGTTGGAGCAACCTAGTCCACTACGAAGTCTGAATGTCAAATTCAGTCAATTCAGGCTCCTTCATTTCATCGCGAAACCGCTCCATAGACCACGGCCACATAGCCGGATTACCAAACTTATCGATATACCAGCTTTGACAGCCGCTCGCCCAAACTGTCTTATTCATCGCGTTTTTCACATCTGAGTTAAACTTCTCAGCTGCATTTTTTTTCGGCACTATAGAATCTGCCGTACTGGAACGCCAAAGATCGATTAAACGCATGATATAACCCATCTGATGCTCCGCAATGGTTATTAATGAAAAGTTGCCTATCGGACTATTTGGACCAATCAGCATGAAAAAATTGGGAAACCCCGGTATTCCGATTGATCGATGCGCTTGTGCACCTTTGTCCCATGCTTCATCAATTGTGATGCCATCAAGACCAATCATTTCCATGGGGCGCATAAAGTGATGGGGTTTAAATCCGGTAGCAAGGATCAAAACGTCCGCCTCATGAAAACTTCCATCTTCAGTCAGTACTCCATTGGTTTCAATCTTTTTAATTCCAGACGTTATCAATTCGGCATTAGGTTCTTGGATCGCCTCATAAAAACCATTGGCGATGATCAGTCTTTTACAAAGCGCTTGATAACTAGGACGCAGTTTTTCACGTAAATCGAAATCCTTTACCTTAGACTCCAGATGTTGTTTGCAAACCCAACTAATAGCCCTTTGTAAAAATTTATTACCTATTACAGGTTTGGCAAAAGTAACATTCATTAGCATCGAGTAAAAACCACGAAGAAGTTTACCGATCCAAGGGTTTTTTCGCAGCCTAATCTTCTCTCTTTCAGAATATTCCTTATTAAAAACAGGCAATATCCATTGCGGAGTTCTTTGAAAAAGTCTGATTTGCGAAGCCTTTTTCTGAAGGGTCGGAAACATTTGGACACTGGTGGAGCCATTACCAATAACTGCTATCTTTTTCCCTTCTAACTCCACAGATTCATCCCATCTCGCTGTATGGAATTTTCCACCTTGAAAATCGTTCAAACCGTCAATTTCGGGATACTGTGGATGATGGAGCACACCACTAGCGCAGATGACAATATCGTAGGTCTGTTTCTCTCCCGTAGACAACCAAAGAGACCACTGCCCATTTTTAAATTCTGATCTATCAAGCTGGCTATTAAACTTCACCTTATCGTAGACACCATACTCTATAGCCACTCTTTTGAAATAAGCGTGAATCTCGGGTCCTCTAGCATATCGATGACTGTAGTCGGGGTTAGGAGCAAAAGAGTAAGTGTATAAGTGTGCAGGAACATCGCAAGATAGCCCTGGGTAACGATTATCTCTCCACGTCCCCCCTATGTCTTCCCCTTTCTCAAAAAGTGTAATATCGTTAATTCCTGCTTCTCGCATTTTTATAGCAGCTAATATACCAGACATTCCCGCCCCAACGATCGCTACTTTGGGATTACGTTTTTTAGCTCCGTTCACTTTAATATCTTGGTTATCGCCATCCATGACAAAGATTTCCTCATTTCAAGAAGTGCTTCGATTTTTCAATAAACGATTTTACAGATAAGAAATTATCTACACAAGAGCATCTAAGTTACCCGCGCACAGTCTATTGAACGCTTAAACTATAGTATAATAATTACCAAGACACGCTTTATTTTTAAAATATGACAACTATCGAGAAAAAAAAGACCAAACCCACAATAAGCGATGCCGCTAGTTTAGTTATTTACCGAAGTAAGGGTAAAAAACACCAAGTCCTGATGGGAAGACGTGGTAGCAAAGCCCGCTTCAAACCTGGTGTATATGTCTTTCCGGGTGGGATGGTTGAAAAAGCCGACTCAAAAGCGCTTCCGCAAAAACACTTGAATAAGAAATACTGTCGTCACATGGCGGTCGCAAAGTCCGAAAATAGGGCGAACACATTGGCAATGACTGCTGTTCGGGAGGCCTTCGAAGAAGTAGGTCTTTTATTGGGATCTAACGGTGATATAGGAAATGTCAGGCACAAAAGTTGGGAGATTTTCCGGCAGAAAAATCTCAGCCCAGACCTTTCCAAACTAGATTATCTGGGTAGAGCGATCACACCCAGCTTTCAGCCTATTCGTTTTCACGCCCGCTTCTTCTCGGTACCCTTTGGAATTTTAAAAGGAAGTATTGGCGGTGATGGCGAATTAGAAGATATCCGATGGATTAATATAGACGACTATATGAACTTTGAAATGATGAAAGTTCAACACATGATAATAGATACGCTTAAAGAGAAAATAATATCTGGCCGAACTTCTCCGAAAAAACTCTTCTTCAAATGGAAGAAGATCAATATCATCAAAACATAATCTCGATTGACAACTTAACTTCAAAGAGCAACTGTCTTCGGCCCTTTTAACTCAACCTTGTTTCCTTCCGGGTCGTAGAAGTAGATTGAAGGACCGAAACCATCTGCGCCATATCGTTTTTGGACCGCCCCAAAATCAACACCGCACGATTCCAAATGTTCGGTTATTTTTTTCTCATCAAATGGTTCAACTTTCAAACAAAAATGATCCAGGTTTTTTCCTTCGCCTGGAGGTGGGCCTCCCTCTCGTCCCATTCTACTATCTGCTGACACAATATCGATCAAAATAGTCCCGACTCTCAGTTGAATCAAACCAATCGGCAACAGGCGTTCAACTTCGCAATTCAGCACCCTTTGATAGAATCTTGATAAGACATCGGCGTCGCGCGCCCGAAGCACCACATGATCTAATGAGACGGAATTAAACATTCACTTCCTTACCTCGACAATTTCTGCGGTTTCATCGACATACCGATAGATCAAGAAAGTTCCTGTCCCACAAAAAACTCCCACTGCCAAAGTCGTTGCGAACAGTGGAGAAAAAACTAACATCCCGCTCACAACTAGCGGTCCCAGAGTTGAACCACTATCAGTTATCAACCGCCAGACGCCCAAAAATTCTCCTCTCCGCCCGACCGGAGCGTGATCGGTTCCTAAAGTCATAACAATACCCGTAGAAAGTCCATTTGCAAGACCTAGAAAAATAGCCCAAAAAAGTAAACTGATGAAGTCATAGGCGAAGGCTAACCCAAACAAACCTATTGTGAAAAGTACAGCGCTAGGTACCGCCGTAAAACGGCGACCATACTTATCCATAGCCATTCCCGCAGGATAAAATAACAAAACATCGATCAATGCCGATGCGGAAACAATGAACCCTATAACACCAGCATCGAGGCCATAATTTTCGCCTATAATGGGAATTAGAACTGTTCGCCCCGCCCTCATCAGCATGAAAACGACGGCCGCTATGCCGGCTGTGGCAAAGACGCTTCTGTAATCTCTAAGTATATCGATCGTTCGTACCGCTATAATCTCAGTCCCTCCGGCACGCTCAGAGACAGGAGATCTATACATACAAAAGACACCCATATAAAAAAACACACTGCAGAGCAAAAACGTATGCCTAAAGTCTATAAACTCAACCAACAGTCCGCCAGCAGCCGGCCCCAGTAAAGCGGTTAACCTCAGACTACCTGCAATCATCGCGATCACTCTGCCTCTCTGATTCAATGGATAATTTTTGGCTAAAAAGGACATCCGACCTACAAGAAAGGTACTACTCCCACAGCCATGAATAAATGCCACGATCCAAAACAAGACTACCGAATCACAAAACGCATACGCGGAGAAAGCCAGACCAAGTAACATTGCCGCCAATTGCATCGTAAGCTTGTTGCCTAGCTTCCTGGCTATCTTTCCAGCAGGGATATCACAGATCATCATCCCGAGACCTTTAAAGCCGATGACAGCGGCCGCTGCAGAGGGTGAGCCTCCGATTTCTATTATGCAAAGCGGCAGAAGTAGGAACGCTGCGTGACCAGGAATTCCAAAAAACAACGAAGGAATATAAAGCGATAAAATCGCCCTTCTATGCGAATCCTTTATAGAGTCGCCTGCGGCGAGAATCTCACCGCTCATGTAGACGACCGCGAGCTAGAGATAGAAAAACTCCGACCAAGCACAAAATAGTGCCCGCTCCGAAACAAATCCCTAAAGCTAGATTCAAGCTATCATAAATTAGCGCTGTAATTTGTTGAGTACCTAATACCCTGGCGAAGACCATCGCTACCATCCCCATACTCATCATTTGACCAAGCACCCGCATAACAGACATAGCGCTTGCCGCACGACCGTAGTCATTGCCACTGCTACTTCCCATGATCGCATGCGCATTCGGTGTTGAGAATAAACTGAACCCTAAACCGATTGCAAAAAGGCCAATAACTACTAAAATCAACTCAGAAGATGAATCCAACAAAGCCAACCGACCCAACCCACACGCTGTAACAATCATTCCCAGAGAAGCCAAAATTCTCGGCTCTACTTTATCCGATAGACGTCCGACAAACGGGGACAAGAGCGCCATCGCCGTTGGTTGGATCATCAACAATAATCCAGCTTGGCTAGGAGAAATCGCTTTCAAATATTGTAGATACAAACTAACCAAAACCACCGTAGAAAATGTGGCTGTATACATCGAAAGGGAAGCCAGGCAGGACATGCTGAAAACTCGATTACTAAAAAATGTATTGACATCAAAAATCGGATATTGGTGGGTCTTTTCGTGCGCGATAAACCAATAAATCAAGATTAAACCTGATATCGACAACAAAATAGAGCCAATATCTTTACCGCTCGCGAGGCCCAACATGAAACATACTATTCCAGCAGCGTATAATAGGGAACCCAATCCATCAAAGGTACCAAATTCATCTGTACGCCACTCGGTACGAACGTAAGCAACACCTATATAAAGAACGAGGAATGCCAACGGTACGTGGAGCAAGAAAGCAATTCGCCAACTGAACCACTCGATCACTAAGCCTGCAATAAAAGGTCCTAGAGCCAATCCTAGGTAAACAGCAGACACACTGTAACCTATAGCCTCCCCTCTTTTCGACGCTGGATATACGGAAGACAATAGCGCGAACATTGTCGAATATAGCGCCCCTGCGCAAATTCCTTGAGCCACTCTTCCGGCAATAAGTTGCCATACGTCTTGTGATAGTGAAGTGGCGACCGAGGACACAATCACTCCTAACGTACCCAATAAATAGAATCTTTTACGGCCATACATATCGGCCAATCTACCGAAAGTAAGTACAGAGGCCGCGCTAGCCACGAGATAGCTCATAGGAATCCAACTTAAAGTTCGCGCATCTACAGCAAAATCAGCAGCTATATCAGGTAGCGCCACGTTTACGCCTGTTAACATCATAGCAGTCGCTACAGCGTTTAACAGTATCATGACCATCGTCGGTCGACGGAATTTTCGCCCGTCGCTCATTGAACTACAATTCATGAATTCAGCAGATATAGATCTGCTCTATGACCTAGCTTTTTTCGATTTTAATATCCCGGACACTACAAGCCTTCCCGTTCTCTTAATTCGATTCGACGAATTTTCCCGCTCACTGTCTTCGGAAGGCTTTCGACAAACTCAATCTTTCTCGGATATTTGTAGGGTGCAGTAGTAGATTTAACATGCTCTTGTAATTCGGTAACCAACGCGTCACTCTTGTCAAAACCTGGAGCTAACACCACGAACGCTTTTACAACTGCCCCTCTAGTGCCATCTGGGCTTGCAACTACCGCAGATTCAGCCACCGATTCATGTTCGATCAACGCACTCTCCACCTCAAACGGACCGATTCTATATCCCGCAGAAAGAATCACGTCATCGGCCCTGCTCACGAACCAATAATATCCTTCCTCATCGACTTTTCCACGATCACCAGTAATATACCAATCCCCAATAAAGCAAGATTTAAATCGTTCTGGGTCACCTCGATAATCGACAAACAAGCCCGGCGCACGATCTGGTTTCACCTTAATTGCGATGTCTCCCTCTTGATCAGCACCTAAGATAGTTCCTTCCGAATCAATTATACCCATTTCAATACCTGGCGCCGGCTTACCCATAGAACCTAGTCTCGGCTCTAATATTGGATAATTTCCACAGGCTAAAACCGTCTCAGTCTGTCCGTAGCCGTCGCGGATAGTAATTCCTGTCGCCTTGAGCCAAGTTTCAATCACTTCTGGATTTAAAGGTTCCCCGGCTCCGACACAGTGACGCAAGCTTGGAAACTTATAGTTAGCCAAATCTTGAAGAACTAGCATTCTATAAATAGTCGGAGCCCCACACATGGTTGTAACCGGATTCTCACTAAGAAGCTCCAAAGTTTTGACAGGGTCGAAAACAGAAGAATGGTGCACAAACAAAGTAGCCCCCTGGTTCCACGGTCCGAAATAGCTTGAGTATGCCGCCTTTGCCCAACCTGTATCACTTATATTCCAATGAAGATCTCCTGGCTTTAGATCCAACCAATATTTACCAGTTATTTGATGGGCATAACCATAACCGTGATTATGAATTGTCATTTTGGGATAACCAGTCGTTCCTGAGGTAAAGTAACATAAGGCGTGATCTTCATACTTAGTATCGACTCTCCCAAAATCAACAGGTGCCGAAGATACGACTTGCTCGTAGGAGTTCCATCCTGCTAGAGAACCGCCGATTACTATTTTTGCTTTTAGTGTCGGGCAATCGTCAATTACTTCATCTAGTTTAGAAGCGTTATCAACATCTCCTATAAAACAAACAGCTCGAGCCGCTTGTATACGGTACGCTATGTCTTTGGCAGACAATTGTGTAGTACCCGGAGAACACACCGCCCCCATCCTAATCGAACCGGTCAAAACCTCCCACCATTCGACTTCTCTACCTACCACCAAAATTATCACATCGCCTCGTTTTACACCTAACACCGTCAGCGCGTTCGCCAATCGCTTTGATCTTTCGGACAACTCTAAGAAAGTTACATCACGTCGATTATCATTATCATCAATCCATTTCATCGCTAGAAGCGCATTATCTTTGTTCGCCCAAAAGTCGATTACGTCATCGGCGAAATTATAATTGTCTGGTGGATTCCAAATAAACTCTTCTCTTAATTTTTCGTACGTCTGTTTTGATAACGAACCACTCATTCACGTTTCTCCTTTTATTAAGCTCGATCAGAAGCACTCGGGGATCGCTTCATAACAAGTTTTGTCTGCCTCACACAAAAGTCGGCACCTCTCTTCAATCTTAGGCATTTCATACCGAAAGAAATAATCACACGCGCGCAATTTACCTGAATAAAACGCCTCATCGTTCGCAGTACTGTTTTCAGACGCTTCCACAACCGTTGTCGCCTGCTTCAACCAAATCCATCCAATCACGAGATGCCCTAAGGTATCCAGATAAATACCAGCATTGGCTAAAGCTATACTATCTCCTTGCTCCTTTTTTATCTCGTTAATCTGCTTTGTTGCCTTTTCTATTGCTTCGACAGAAACCTCGAAAGTAGTTACATGGGAACTCAAACAAGTTATATCTGCAGCGATTTCAATTGTCTTCGCAAATTCTCCCAAAAGCAATTTAAACGCAGCACCATCTTGCATTGAAACTTTGCGGCCTAATAAATCGATCCCTTGGACACCATGTGTCCCTTCGTGGATCGGATTAAGCCGGTTATCTCTGTAGAACCTTTCGAGGGGAAAGTCCCGCGTATACCCATAACCACCTAAGATTTGTATTGCGTGTTTATTAGCTTCCAGACAGAATTCTGAAGGCCAGGATTTAGCAATAGGGGTCAATATTTCTAAAAGAGTATTTATTCTTAAGCGTTGTTCTTCTGTTTCCGCAACTAGCTCGCAGTCTAATAACCAGGCGCAATACAATACCAAAGCCATGGAGCCTTCAACTGCGCTCTTTTGCGCTAATAGTAGCCTTTTTATATCTGCATGCTCTATGATCGGTACTTGCTTCGATGAAGGATCTTTTTCACCTGGATGCCTACCCTGAGGTCTGTCACCCGCATATTGCAGTGAATGTAGATAGCCCGTATAGCCAAGAACTGTTGCCGTCATCCCGATACCTACCCTAGCTTCGTTCATCATGTGAAACATATAGAAAAGACCTTTATTTTCCTCTCCAACTAAATATCCCTGGCAGTCGCCACCTTCTCCAAAGTTTAAGACGGTATTAGTAGTTCCTCGAAAACCCATTTTGTGGTTCAGTCCCACTAGCTGCACATTATTTTTTTCACCGAGACTACCATCATCATGGAGTCTGAATTTCGGTACAATAAATAACGATATCCCCTTGACACCAGGAGGCGCTCCTGGAACCTTAGCTAAAACTAGATGAATTATGTTCTCCGACAGCTCATGTTCGCCTGCCGAAATCCACATTTTTGTCCCGGAGAGAAGATAGTTCCCGTTATCTGCCCGGCTGGCGCGCACTTTAATATCTGAAAGTGAAGACCCTGCCTGAGATTCTGATAAACACATGGTTCCGAAGAATCGACCGTCAATCATCGGAACCATGAATCGCTTCTTTTGATCTTCGTTCGCATATTTTGACAATAAATTAATCGCAGCGTGAGTCAAAAATCCGTAAGCGTTAGCGGATACATCGGCTGCTGCAATATAAGCACAAGCCGCCTGCGCTATTACCCAAGGGTATTGCATACCCCCATATTTTTCTTCAGCTGCTATGCCCGTGAAACCCCCCTCCACATAAGCTGCTATCGCAGCCTCCAATTCCGGTATCACCTCAACTCTGCCATCCTTAAAAGCAGGCTCATTCGCATCTAAAAGCGCTGCAAAAGGAGCAAACTTATCCTCCGCTAATTTCTTCCCGGCTTCTATAACAGCATCTAGAGTTTCCCGATCATGATCCCTATACCTATCGGCTTTGAGTAATAACTCAGTATCTAAGAATTCATAAATCAAAAATTCCAAATCGCGTTGCTTCAGCAAAAGCTCCATTAGAAATAAACCTCCTTAAATATGTCTTTCAGTCTTTTTTCTCCAAGCTCAAACCATCAGTTTTGAATTGAGCAGGAACGAAATCTGGAGTGTCTATTAGTGTTTCCCCCATCGGAGCCAATACCATTCCGGTAAATTCAAAAGAAGGACCATCAATAATTTCCTCTTCTGTTAGTCGTTCACCAGGCTGAGCCAACGAATAAGTACTGATATCGAATTCCGCGGCCACAAAGTCCTGGAATTCGACTAAGTTAGTCCATGACTCTATCATCTCTGCTTCGATCGCTTCTGGGCCATTTCTTGAAATCGGGTCGTCCGAATTTCCTTGACTTAAATTGGGTGTCTCTTCTTGCAGGTAAACTAATGCCCCTGCTTTCTTTACTGCCTCCTTATATTTTTCGGCGTGGTCTATTGACAATCCTCGTTTTATAACGATATTTTCCCGTTCAAACATTTTACCTATGGTTGTCTGATCTGTCTTAAAGAGCTTTGCTAAATTAGCCTTAACAAGATCGGTCTCTAGATCAGGAAGGATTTCTTTCCTAAAAATTATCGAATACGACTTACCGGTCATAGCTATTTTCCGTGATGTGACTTGTAACCATAGGATACTGCAATTGTAGATTTTCTTCAGTCAAAACTTTCACTTCTAAAACATATAATGATGATAAAATCCGTTGTAGTGATCATAAAAAACTACTTCTAATTAAAGGACATAACATGTACGAAACAATACAAGTAAAAACTAAAGGTTCGGTCGACTGGTTAACCCTAAATCGTCCAGAACGATTAAATGCAATAAATCCCGTGATGTGTGAAGAACTGCAGGATTACTTTGGAAGATTACCTAAGGCACCGAAGATCCGGATAGTTGTTTTAAGAGGTGCGGGGAGAGCTTTCTGCGCGGGATATGACTTGCTTGAAGCCGTTAATATCGCCGAAGCTAATGCCGTAGACGGAATTCGATTCCAAAGACAGGTAAGTGAAATTTACATGAGGATGAGACGTTGTCCTCAACCAATAATTTGCCTAGCCCACGGAGCGACAACTGGAGGCGGGCTAGCCTTCGCCTTAGCCTCCGACATTCGGATAATAGAGAAAAACACAAAAATGAATGTGGCAATGATCAAAATAGGTTTAACTGGCTGCGACGTCGGAATTAGCTACTTTTTGCCTCGATCAGTTGGGAGTTCTATCGCCGCTGAACTAATGATGACTGGTAGATTCATTGATGCCGAACGGGCAGAAAAAATCAACTTAGTATCAGAAGTAGTCGACATCGATGACCTAGAGGACGCGGGGACCAAAATGGCAGAGGACATGCTCAAGTCTTCGCCCATGGGGCTACGCTTCACTAAGGAAGGTCTAAATATCTCTGTGGACGCCAGCAACTTGGAGTCAGTTGTCGCCCTCGAAGATCGTGGACAAATTCTGTGCTCCACCGCCGGCTACTTTAAAGAGGGAATAGACGCGTTTCGCCAAAAAAGAGTCCCCGACTATTAAACCACATCTGCGAATACGTTAAACAATTTTCTAGGTGTTACAAATTTATACTAACCGTGGATTACTGTAATCAAATTCTCCCACTCAGTAAATCTGTCTTCTTCTTCCATCGCCATGTATAACGATACTCGATCCAAGAGTCCGTCATAGCGTTCCCGTAATCTCCGTCCGATATTTTCTGGTCGGTCAACAATAGCCAATTCTTCTATCAAATCTTCTGGAATGATTTTTATCATTTCCTCGACTTTGCCTTCTCGCATTAGGCTATTTAGTCGTTTCCCTAAATCAGCATAGCCATGATGCTTTAGCACGGCGAGATAGCTTGGGGTAGAGCCATAGAAAGCGATTTGACGTCTGATCGATCGTTCCATGTAATCCACCTCATTCTGATCCACACCTGTGACAGTAAATACTGGCGCATATAACTCGACATCACTTATAGCACGACCTCCTCGGACGGCGCCAACCTTTAGACTAGGCACTACTACCTCTTTTAGGTAACTTTCCGAATGCATAGGATGAACATGAAACCCATCCGCCACCTCACCAGCTGCCTCGCACATCTTTCTATTTACTCCAGCTAAATAAATAGGAATATCAGGATGGTCTAGAGGACCGGGGTTAAAGAAATCATTGATAAGTTTAAATTTATAAAACCTTCCTTCATAAGAGGGTCGGCTATTCTCTTGGAAGGTCTCCCACACCGAGCGAACACAGCGGATATAATCTGCGATCCTGTCAGCCGGATGGTCAAATGGCATGGAAAACCTTCGTTCTACATGTTGTCTAACTTGGGTGCCCAATCCTAAGCGAAATCTACCATTAGAGTATCTTTGTAAATCCCAAGCTATTTGTGCCATAGAAAAAGGTGAGCGGGCAAAAGCAACAGCTATATTGGTACCAATTTCTAATTTCTCGGTTGCTGCGGCGACATAGGCCAGAGGAATTAAAGCGTCGTGCCTAGCCTCAAAGGTCCAAACGCAATCGAAACCAATAGATTCGTAGTGACGCGACTTCTCAGTGATAGTAGTCGGATCCGCAGCCGCAATCAAAGTATCTATCTTCATTTACTTTTCCCTCCATAATGTTTCTATTTTCTAACCCGTCATACTAAATCCCGCTCCCGTGTTCGAGCCACAGGTCACTAGCGTCAGCCGCAGGCCTAATTCTTCTATTAATTTAAGATCACGGTCACATTTCTCTTTTACCGGATCGATCAGAAGACGCTCCCCCATTCCGAATCACCCAAAAGATATGTGAAAGTTGAAGATTTTTGATCAATAAGTTGCTTAAACACTAACACTGTGGAACGCCTTGATTCTCAATTATAGGCAATAAATCTTCCCCTATCATAGCCCCCAAATCGCTGATCGCTTGTTCCTCCGAGAGCACTTTTATTGTTGAGATTCCCATGAGACGAGCTGGTTTCAGATTAATTCCTAGATCATCAAGATAGACAATTTCGGAACACATAAACCCTAGTCGATCACGTGCCATCTCGTAGATTTTCTGATCCGGTTTTCTAAGCCCTACTTTACTCGACTCAATTATCTCATCGAAAAGCACCATAACTTCCTCAGCTTTTTTTCCAGAGGCAGACGTACCAGGCATGCGCGGTACGAAACCTGTTTTTATGTTATTAGTAAGACATATCTGCTTATATTCTTTCCTAAGATGAGATAACACGCTCACCATTTTTTTCCTAATTTTACCGCTCAGAAGTGGTATGACTTTTTTACCTTGAATGGCGTAACCCGCTGATTTGGTTTCACCATGAAAAAGTTTATCGAATTCATCTAAATCGATTTTACTGGATTCAAAGAGAGCCCACGCGTTTGTGGTTGGGTTTTTCGCATTAACACTTCGGATAAAATCGAGCGGAATATTCATTTCAATTTCAAATCGATTGAAGGCCTCAAACGGAGATTCGGTTATTACACCTCCGAAATCCCAAATTATTCCTTTAAATCTATTCATCCGCCACACGAGTACTGGTTAATTAATGGTATTATAATCTCTAAATAACCAACGAGCGCAAATATTAATAAAAATCCGTCAGAAATTTTTTTAAAAGTGCCAGAGGGTAAACTCTGACGATACAAGGAAAGGAACTTAACGTGGCAGTAGGCAATATGGCAGATGCTTCTGAATCAATAAAAAAAATTCAAGAACAGTTTTCAAACATAGGATATATCGCTAGCGAACCAATCGCGACGTCTATTTTTCTAGCTCAGGCTTTATCTAAACCGATCTTAATAGAGGGCCCCCCCGGTGTAGGTAAAACAGAGTTGGCGAACGCTTTTTCTAAAGTGACCGACAAACCGTTGATAAGATTACAGTGTTACGAAGGGCTAGATGAAGCGAAAGCGCTTTACGAATGGAAATACGGCAAACAACTACTTTACACGCAGATATTAAGAGAGAAACTAAATGACGTAATGGACGGAGCTCAGTCACTACAGGACTCTCTAAAAAAATTACATGAGTTCGACGACATTTTTTTTAATGAAAAATTTCTTGAGCCCCGACCTTTACTCAAAGCACTCTACCAAAAAGAAGGGGCAGTTTTACTGATCGATGAACTTGACAAAAGCGACCAAGAATTTGAGGCGTTTTTATTAGAATTACTTCAAGATTACACTATCTCTATTCCTGAAATCGGAACCGTTTCAGCTAATATTTCACCAAATGTTTTTTTAACATCTAATAATACGCGGGAAATAGGGGACGCGCTCAAAAGGAGATGTTTACATCTATATATACCTTTTCCTGACGCCAAACTTGAGCAAACCATAATCGCTAAGCATGTTCCGACATTAAACGACGAATTGCAAAAACAACTTATAATGTTCGTTCAGAAGCTAAGAACGTTAGATCTTAAAAAATTGCCCTCGATCAGCGAATCGATTGACTGGGCAAAGGTGATCTTGTTAACGAATGCTTCTAGTCTTGACAATGAGCTAGTTAAATCAACCCTAAATATTCTATTGAAATTTCAGGATGACATAGATTTCGTTACTGGTGAATTGCCTTCCCTTACTAAAGAGAAAAATATCTAACTGAGAATTAAATGTTAGAAACCCTACCAAATTTCATAAAGGCACTGCGTGCAAATGACGTTGATATTTCTTCGGCAGAATCAATCGACGCGGGTCACACTATAAGTCATATAGGAATTGGAAATCGCCCCCTTTTTAGAGAAAGCCTAGCTCAAACACTAGCAAAATCGATGGATGAGAAAGAACGTTTTTATCAATGCCTTGATCTATTTTTTCAAAATGAACCTACCGACTCGGGAGAAGATATAGAAAAGGAAAAATCTGAAGAGGAACCTACAGCATTAATTTCGAACGCGCAAGAACAGAGAACGCTAATAGAGAGATTGAAAGGATTCGATGTATCGGAACTGTTTCAATCGATTACTAGTAGCGGAAATCAGGTACAAATCCAAAATATTAGATTATTTACTCAAAGAGGGGTATATACGCGGCGGATTTTGGAAAACATGGGTATCGAGGAAGTTGAGAGAGCTCTTTATTCAAACTCTACAAAAGGGCAATTTGACTCTCATCTCGTTGAGCAAAAAAGGCGATTGACTGAATTAGTAAGAGAATACGTCGATCGGCAACTTCAACTTTACACGGCAAATTCGGCACGAAATCTAAGAGAAGAAATCCTACAAAACATACCTATAGCGCGCATTGATCTTCGAGATTTTAAATTAATGCAAGAATTGGTTAGAAAATTATCTAAGAAATTAATTTCACTTCACTCAAGGCGAAGGAAGGTATCAAGAAGAGGTCACATAGATATTCGAAAAACCATCAGGGATAACATGAAAAACGATGGCCTCCTATTCGACACGGTCTGGAAGAGAACACGCGTTGATAGGCCCAAGATAATTGCTGTCTGTGATGTATCTGGCTCGGTAGCTCAAGTATCGCGCTTTTTACTTATGTTTTTGTATAGTCTTGGCGAGATAATTCCTAAGGTGCGTTCCTTCGCTTTTTCCAACCAATTAGCTGAGGTAACGGATCAGTTTGAACAAGAAGATCTAGCGATCGCTATAAACAATACGATCCATAAGTGGGGTATGGGGTCTACGGACTACGGAGGGGCTTTATCCGAACTTGAACGATTGACGTCCCAACAGATAGATAGGAAAACAACTGTATTAATATTAGGTGACGCTCGGTCCAATTATGGAGATCCGGGCAGTAACGCCCTAAAAAGGATGCAAGAAAAAGCCAAAAGGGTACTATGGTTAAATCCGGAACCAAAAAGTTTTTGGAATACTGGAGATTCGGAAATGCAGAAACTAGGTAGCTATTGCAATCAAGTGCATCATTGCCGCACTTTAAAACATCTCGAGCGAATTGTAAGCGACATCGCTAGGAAAGCAATATAAATAAGGCATTTTGTTAAATCAGTTGCTTAAAAGGAAAAGGTGACAATGTTCAAACGGTTGAGCAACTGCCATAACGTAGAAGATATGCGAATCTTGGCAAAGGCACGTCTGCCAAATGCTATTTTTCATTATATTGACGGTGGTTCTGATGATGAAGTAACGTACCGACGAAACACGGAGTCATTTGAATCAACCGATCTAATTCCCAATGTGTTAAAGGATGTTAATGCCATCGACATGGGTGTAGAAGTACTAGGCTGTCAATTGGCTCTTCCAATATTTTGCTCACCAACCGCACTTCAGAGACTATTCCATCATCAGGGTGAACGGGCTGTCGCCAAAGCTGCCGAAAAATACGGAACCATGTTCGGCCTCTCATCCTTAGGAACGGTGAGCCTCTCTGAAATCGATGAAATAAATTCGGGCCCTAAGATGTTTCAGTTCTACTTTCACAAGGATAGAGGGTTGAATAACGCGATGCTTGAGGCAGCCAAAGCTGCCAATTTCGATATCTTAACTCTCACCGTGGATACGATAACTGGAGGGAACAGAGAACGAGACCTCCGTACGGGCTTTACGTCACCTCCGAGGCTCACACCCCGTAGCCTACTAAGCTTCGCTCTACATCCAAGTTGGACTCTTAATTATCTTTTAAGAGAACAGTTCTCGTTGCCTCAACTAAAAACGCACATAGATGAAGGATCTAATATTTCCGTATCGGTCGGTGACTATTTCTCGACAATGCTAGATCAATCTATGAATTGGGACGACGCCGCCGAGCTTTGTGAGAAATGGGGTGGACAATTCTGTTTGAAGGGTGTGATGAGTACCCAGGATGCGAAACGTGCAGTTGACATCGGGGCTAACGGAATTATGGTCTCTAACCATGGGGGTAGGCAATTAGATGGAGCTAGGGCCCCATTTGACCAGATCGGAGAAATCGCCGACGCTGTCGGGGATCGGATAGATGTTATTTTGGATGGAGGCATTAGGCGCGGAACACATGTCCTTAAAGCCATTTCCGCGGGAGCAAAAGCCTGCTCAGGTGGTAGAATGTATCTTTACGCCCTCGCTGGGGGAGGACAGGCGGGTGTAGAAAAAGCGCTCCAAAGCATGAAAGATGAAATAGAGCGGGACATGAAACTAATGGGTGTCACCTCTTTATCGCAGTTGAACCCAGCTATGTTAAAAGTGCGCCCTTAAGGGTTAATCCTTAAGGATTAAGCAAGCTATAATTCCACCGGCCATTAGCATCTAGATTACATAAAACTCGGTCGTGCAACCTGCGGGGCTTCTTATCCCAGAATTCGATCGCATAGGGGATAACTCGAAATCCGGACCAATGATCGGGTCTAGTTACAGACTTACCCTCAAACTTTAATCGATACATCTCCACCTTATCTTCGAGCTCTTTCCTACTCTTTAATGAAGATGACTGGACAGACGCCCAAGCAGCGAGTTGTGACTCTCTTTCTCTACTACGAAAATACTCATCTGCCTCCTCAGTAGTAACCGGATCAGCATTACCTTCGACCCGAACCTGCCTAGCCGTCGATTTCCAATGGAAACACAGAGCCACAATAGGGTTCATATAGATTTCCCGACCTTTTCTGCTTTCCAAATTAGTATAGAAGACGAAGCCATTATCTATAGCCTTTAGCAATACTATCCGGGAAGAAGGAACACCTTCCCGACCGACAGAAGCCACAGACATTGCGTTCGCATCTGACTCCAATTTTTCGGCTTCTGCAAGCCATTCTTTTACTTTCTCAACAGGATTTTGACCGGTAAACACCATACTAATTCTATAGCTCAAACGTCGGAAAACGGATGCCGAAGCACAATTGTATCTTCACGATCAGGACCTGTTGAAACTATATCTATACTTACCCCGACAATCTCCTCTAGCCTCTCAACATAAATACGAGCATTTTCGGGTAAAGAATTCCACACTCTCACTCCGGCACTACCATCCCAACCGGTCAATTTCTCGTAAATAGGCTCTAGCATATGAGGGTCTTCCAATTGAAATGAAGCGTCGCCATTTGATTTGGAACTATTCGTGTAATCCACACAAACATTTACTTCTTTAAAGCCGTCTAACACATCTAGTTTCGTTACGCACAAACTATCGATTCCATTCAAACGACAAACACGTTTCAGTGCCACAGCATCCAGCCATCCACATCTTCTCGGCCGGCCAGTAGTAGACCCGAATTCATTTCCCGCTGCCGCCATGCGATCTCCTACCAAACCTTTAAGCTCTGTCGGAAAAGGGCCCTCACCAACCCTGGTGCAATAAGCCTTTGTTATCCCGACTATGCTTCCAATACTTCTCGTACTTAAACCCGTTCCAGTCATGCTCCCCCCGACAGTGGTGCTAGACGATGTGACAAACGGATATGTACCGTGATCTATATCCAAAAGGGAGCCCTGCGCGCCTTCCAGCAACACGTTTTCCCCACGCTCTATAGCACCGTGAATAAATTCGACCGCATCTCCAACCAGTGACAATAAAAGTTCAGCCGACTCTAAAGTTTGATCATAAATTTCTGCAAAATCCAGATCGGTAGTCTGATAATAATTGACTAAAAGAAAATTATAGTAGTCAAGTACAGTTCTTAATTTCTCTTCGAAATTTTTCGGATCGAATAGATCTACAACTCTTATCGCCCTTCTTCCGACTTTGTCCTCATATGCCGGCCCTATTCCTTTCCCAGTGGTTCCGATTTTATTTTTACCTAACCGTTGCTCTTTCGCTAAATCTATCGCTAGGTGATAGGGAAGGATCAACGGACACGCAAAACTCAACATCAAACGTTCTTTGACAGATATTCCCTTAGACTCTAAAACTGAAATTTCCTCGAGCAAAGCTGGCGGCGAGACAACAACGCCGTTTCCAATTACACACTTAACTTCTTTCCGCAAAATGCCGGATGGGATAAGATGCAAAACTGTCTTCTGTCCGTTCACCACCAACGTGTGGCCTGCATTATTCCCGCCCTGGAAACGAGCTACAACCTTGGCATCATCAGTCAAAAGGTCAACTATTTTACCTTTCCCTTCGTCACCCCACTGAGCCCCTAAAACAACTGTTGATTTTGACAATTTCTTGCTTTTCCTATTAGGGTGATAATTCGCTATTCAGCATCTTCCAGACACCAGTTGCCGTTTCGTTTTACCAACCGTTTTTCAAATCTTAATGATCGGCTATTACCTCCATGCGAAAACGACTGTATGACCTTGTTGCCGAGTCCGCGCAGCCTCGTAATTTCTTCCAAAAGATCTCTTTCATTCCCCGCCGGCGCCAAAATCGCATGCCGTGACTCGCTCGCCAGATTTCCAAACTTATGGAGAGTTCTTAAATCAGCACTAAAACCGGTTGCAGATCGGCAATACGATCCATTCTCGATATGATATCTACCTCCCCAAGCGATAGATCTTCCGGCAAGGGGAGTGTAAACAGAGAAAGTAGTCGAAGAGTGGTATCTGAAACCTCTTAACTCAGCCAAATCTACACCAATCTGTAATTTGGGAAATTTCGTCTTTAGTAGTAATACCAGTCCCTTGAGAGAATCGAGCATGGCTATAACCTCTCTCGGACCATGTTTCAGCTTTTCGTAAGCAATCTCGATCGTCTCTGCCGGACCATTAAGCTCTAACAACGAAATGAATAAATCAGAGATCGATTTTTCTATCGAATAGCTTTGGAGTAGCTTTTTGAGATGCTTTGAATCTTTTTTAAGTAGCAACTTCAAAATCTCGTCCTCAGCGGCCTCGTCAAAGCCGGCGTGGCGGCAAATAACCCGATACAATCCCATATCAGCTAATTCTAGGCTTATAGAATGGACACCTGACACCCTTAAAATTTCGACTAATAAAGTAATTATTTCCGCGTCGCTTTCTTCGTCGTCGTGACCATATAGCTCCGCACCAATCTGAAGCGGGTTTCTCGAGCCAGCAAACCTGTCCGACAGCGTATGAAGAATTGGTCCAGAGTAACAATAACGTTCTACAGTGTCACCAGAAGAAAATTTCTCGTCTATCCGGGCTATTTGTGGAGTGATATCCGCGGGAACACCAAGCATTCTTCCAGTCAGTTGGTCGATCAATTTAAACGTCTGCAAATCCAGGTCAGGGCCAAGTCCTCCGAGTAAAGAATCTAGGTATTCGATACTTGGAGGTATCACATATTCATACCCCCATGACGTCATAATATCCATTATGGTCCGCCTTAGGTTCTCTAATTCCGTAGCCTTTGGAGGTAGCAGGTCTTGCACACCTTCAGGTAAAACATAATTTAGTTTTTTATTTACCGGGCTCATCGAAATAACTTGACGAGCAGAAGACCTAAGAACATGCTTCCAAAACCTAGCCATCGCAGCTCACCGTTTGAAAAAGATACCAAACGCCGAATGGTCATTCTGAATAAACCCGGACTCAAGAAAGGCAAAGCGCCTTCCAGAACAAGCACTAGTCCTACCACGACTATTATCTCTGATATCACGCGATGTTACCGACACTTAAAAACTACACTCGCTTTCTTGAAATCACCGGAATATCTACTTCTTTCCTGACGGATTGCCAAAAAACTTAAAAAAATCAGAGTCCGGTTCTAAAAGCATAACGTCACCGTTATTGCCTATACTCGCTTTGTAGGCGTTTAAACTTCTATAAAAATCGTAGAACTCTGGGTTTCGATTATAAGCCGAGGCATAAACCTCAGCCGATTTCGCATCTCCTGCTCCTCGCATCTCCTGCGCATCTCGATAGGCTTCGGCCGATATTATTGTTCTTTGCCTGTCAGCATCAGCACGTATTGTAATAGCCTCTTTGTCCCCTCGAGCCCTAAACTCCCTCGCCACCCGAGCCCTCTCAGATCTCATTCTCTCGAATACATTCGCGCTCACCTCAGTGGGTAGATCTATCTTCTTAAGTCTCAAATCCAATATTTCCATGCCTAAATCAGCTGCCCTATCGTTGGCTGTAGCCGTTACGACTTCCATTATTTTCACCCTATCTCCACCCACTACTTCTTTAACACTCCTCTTTCCGAACTCACTTCGCAGGCTGTCATTTATTTTCTGATATACCAGAAGGCCTGCTCTCCTGAAATCTCCATCCGTAGACTTATAAAACTGTTCTACCGACTGAATACGCCATCTAGCGAAAGAATCCACTATCACATCTTTCTTCTCTCCTGTCAGAAATCTTTGGGGTTCAGCATCTAGCGTCTGCAACCGTTTATCGAAAGTTTGAACATTCTGAATAGCAGGAATTTTGAAATGTAAGCCTGGTTCAAAATCGGAGCGTTGTATCTTTCCTATTTGAAACAGTATAGCAGCTTGGTATTCGTACACCCTGAAGCAAATCGAATAGGCTAAGCCTACGGCTAAAAACAATACGATAGAAATTCGTGCAATCATTTTTTTGTCCTATTTTTATAACACGTTTTTAACGAGGTATACGTGGCCTAGAGTTCCAGCGTTCTCCAGCCGATATATCGTTGGACGATGTTGTTGGTACAGCTCTGTTGGCTGGTCGCTCTGACGACACATTACCAGTCGAAGAGCCGGACCTTTCAATCAATTTATCTAAAGGCAAATACATCAGGCTTGAGCCATTGTCATTATCCACAATCACTTTATTGGTCCGAGATAAAACTGACTCCATTGCCTCTAAATACAGCCGTTTACGAGTCACCTCCGGAGCCTTTTTATACTCTGAATACAACTGATTAAATCTCTCTGACTCTCCTTCTGCCTGCGCTATTACTTGCTCTCGATAAGCCTCCGCCTCCAGCCTAATTCGAGCAGCCTCCCCTGCGGATCTTTCAACCACTTCATTTCGGTAAGCTTCGGCCTCATTAATTTTTCTTTGTTCATCCTCCCGAGCCTTGATCGCGTCATCAAAAGCAGCCTTAACCGCTTCTGGAGGTTTAGCCGGCTGCATATTCACGCTGGTTACGTCTATTCCGGATTCATAGTTGTCCAAAATATCTTGGATCAGCCTTTGGGCA
This sequence comes from uncultured Gammaproteobacteria bacterium, assembly GCA_964642505.1. Taxonomy (GTDB): domain Bacteria; phylum Pseudomonadota; class Gammaproteobacteria; genus TMED69. The sequence continues at coordinate 21,514 of CAZXQY010000019.1, forward strand.
TCCGTAGCTATTTGTGCTCGTCCTTCAGTAATAACGAAAGTTAACGTGCTTTGCCCGATAATATCCCTGATCGCAGACTCTGTAACTCGTTTTACAGAGACATCCGGGTCAGCTATTTTGAACAGATAGTTGGTAGCATCTTTTATTCTATATTGAACTGCAACTTCAACATCAACGATATTCTCATCTCCCGTCAGCATAGACGATTCTGACGTTATCGTCTGAATACGCGCCACGTTCACTTTCACCACTTGTTCGATTGGACGGGGGAACCTGATGTGGGGGCCCGGCTGTAACGACGTTACATACTTCCCGAACCGCATAACGATACCTCGTTCAGCCGGTTCGATACGGTACACCATCTCGTAACTCAGCAATGCAAGTAACAATAATCCTATCAGCGCGACCATGGGGCCCTTACCGTCTGATAAAGACGAGTCTCCAGAACCACCGCCGAATACTTTCCCGAGTCCATCTTGCATCTTCCGAACTACTTCGTCCAAGTCCGGGGGACCTTGGTTATTACCCCTATTTCCCCACGGATCTTTATCTTTATTATCTGGATTCCAAGACATTATTTCTACCACCGAATATCAATACAAAAACCAAGTAAAACACATAAAAGGCTAAAAAGCCTTCAAATTCTGGTCTCTTAAATAGTCTATTGACTCAACCAGTCAAATCGAGGGTTTTGCCCGTTATTTTTAGATTTTTCTCGTCGTTCAGCGCCGCCAATATACGTCGCTCTCGACCATTTAGCCCTAAACGCATCAAACAATCACCGTTTTCCAAAACCTTCTCATCGCAAACAGCACTCCATTCGTAAAACATTGAACGCAATTTAGCCTGCGACGGTTCCAACTTTACCGTCAAAAATTCCTTCTTTCCACCAATCTTTTCTTCTATAGCGGCTACCAACATGTCGATACCTTGCACACTTTGAGCAGATATCCATATCGAGACAATCTCCCCTTCCCGATTTCTCTCTATCCTGCTCTTCGAATCGACGCATTTGTCAATCTTATTATACACAATAATAGTTGGTATTTTTGACGCTCCTATACAATCTAATACCTTTTCTACTTCTTCTATCTGCTCATCATGTGATATCTCATTAGCATCTACGACATGTAGAAGAAGTTGAGCTTCACTGGTTTCTTCCAAGGTGGCGCTAAATGCTGCGATCAGTGTGGGCGGCAGGTGTCTTATAAAGCCAACTGTATCGCTGACCACTATTTTCTCCGACGAACTATGTGATAACAGCCTAGTTGTAGTATCAAGCGTCGCAAAGAGTTGGTCTGCGGCGTAAGCCTGCTCGTCCGTTAGCACATTGAATAAAGTCGATTTCCCTGCATTTGTATATCCCACCAGCGCAACGGTAGGCACCCCTCCTCGCCTTCTCGCAGTCCCACTTCTTGACCGTTGTTTTTTTATTTTTCTTAGTTTTTCATTGACTTGCCGGATCCTAGCCGTTAACAGTCTCCTGTCGATTTCTAGTTGAGTTTCCCCTGGCCCTCCTCTCAAACCCAACCCGCCTCTTTGTCTCTCAAGGTGTGTCCAACCTCGTATCAATCTTGTCGACAAATATCTGAGTTGCGCCAGTTCCACCTGCATCCTGCCCTCAAAAGAACGAGCCCGCTTTGAGAAAATATCCAGAATCAACCCTGTCCAGTCAAGCACATCACATCCTAAGAATTTTTGAAGGTTCCTCTGCTGGCTGGCCGAAATATTTATATTGATCAATAGAATATCAACTTCTTGATCGCCTATTATTGAGGCTAACTTATCAACCACACCCTTTCCAATAAATGTTTTAGGATTTGCCCGCGGCGTCTTTGAATACACTGGTTGACATAGCAAGTAATCTGCAGACCCTATCAAGTTGAGAAACTCTTCATTCGCCGACTCGTCTTCTCTAGAAAAAACCAGAACTGGTAACGCCTTCTTTCCGGGTGCCGCCTTCACTAAATCAGACACTGTCTCTCCGGATAGAAGAGTCCACACATAAGGTCACGAACTCTCCAAATTAGGAGAAATTTCAATGTTCCTGCTAGGAACGACTGTAGAAATAGCGTGCTTATATACCATCTGATTGACAGAGCTTTTTAGAACAATGACAAACTGGTCAAACGAATCCACGGTTCCTTGTAGCTTAATCCCATTAACTAAGTAAATCGAAACTGGCACCTGCTCACGTCTCAATTCATTTAAGAAAGGATCTTGTAAAAACTGCGCTTTATTGGCCATAGTTCAAGTCTCCCAGTTATAATTCTTATTCGCTTCTGAGACTATAATCACTATATTAGCTGATAAACGATTGAATTTTAAGATAAAGACTAAAAAACTTCAGCCTTTTCGATTTCTTCCGTTATTTTAGCGAAAAGAGTGTCGTCGTCACTGCTTTCGCACCTGATCGCGTTAGTTTCGCGCTTAAACCAAGTCGTCTGCCGTTTTGCCAACTGAGAGCTAGCTATGACCGCCTTTGAAACCATTTCCGGATAATCTAGTCTATTTTCCAAATAACCCCATACATCACGATATCCTACACTTCGAAACGCTGCAGGCATTTCAGTCAAATTTCTCTTCCATCTCAGAAAAGCTATTTCGTTAATTAATCCATTTCCAAGCATTGTCATAAATCTCACTCGCAAACGTTCCCGAAGATAATTACGATCCTCCATATAAAGAACAAATTTGAGCGGTTTTAAAAGCATATCCGTTTGAACTTTGGTATCAAACAAATGAGTGATGGTATCTCCTGATAAAACACACACTTCTAAAGCTCTGATTATTCTTTGGGTATCCCGTTTGTGTATTCGGCTAGCCGCTACGGGATCTAAAGCTCGTAGCTTTTTGTGCAATTCTTCTAGGCCAACTCTTTGCAAATCCTTCTCCAACTGACACCTGATATTTGGATCACTTTTTGGCAATCTAGATAAACCATGTAGAAGCGATTTAAAATAAAGACCGGTCCCTCCCACAAATAAGGGAACCTTTCCCCTTGACCCAATCTCCAAAGAGGCTTTTCGTGAATCCTCGCAAAACCGCGCCGCCGAGTAAGTCTCGTCCAATTCACATATATCGATTAGATGGTGATAAACCTTTTTTCTATGAATCCGACTCGGTTTAGCACTACCTACATTTAGATCTTTATAAACTTGTACAGAATCAACGCTGATTATCTCAATTGGATAAACTTCAGCTAAGCGAAGTGCCAGTCTGGACTTGCCCGTACCGGTCGGCCCCATTATGAAAATTGCGTTAGGTCTATTTTCAAATGACATGTCTGACCTCACAAGAGAGAAAAATCCTGTCTCATGGAATTAAAAGAATTTGGCCTTCGTTAATAGCATCAGAAATTAGCTTATTTAAAGCCTTCAACTTTTCTATGGTTATACGATGTCGGACCGCTATCGCTGAGAGAGTGTCTCCTTTTCTCACTATATATTTCCGAAATCCGTTCCGACCTAGAATTTTTTCAGGCACTTCAAAATAAGCACAAATTCCTCGGTATATTGCCTCTGCGATGTTCTGTCGAAATACTGGATCGTTCAACCTCTGCTCCTCATAGGGATTAGAAATAAATGCTACCTCTATCAACACAGAAGGAACATCTAAAGATTTCAGTACCATAAAACCAGCATGCTGGACTTGTTTTTTGTGAACCTCGCCAACCTTATTTAGCTCCTTCAAAATCCCTTTGGCAACTTTGATACTTTCTTCCGACGAAGCCTTTTGTGATAAATCAACCAATGTTTCCCAAAGGTCATCGTCTTTATTCTCTCTTCGAATCGAGCCAATAAAATCTGATACATTAGCTTGCGAAGCTAGCCTACGAGCAAGTTCGCTACTGGCACCTCTATTAGATAGCACATAAACTGAAGAACCTCTCACTAGTCTATTCCGTATTGCATCAGCATGGATAGACAAGAATAAGTCAGCACCTTTTTCTCTCGCCACTTCCACTCGATTTCTTAGCTTCAACCTACGATCGCCTTCCCTTGTGAGCACACCCTGGACTTTTGAATTTTGCTTGATGACGTTGTTGAGACGAACAGCTATATCAAGTGTAATGTCCTTCTCATACGTACCAGCTGTTCCAACCGCCCCGCTATCTTCTCCTCCATGTCCAGCATCTATAGCCACGGTAAATAGTTTTTTTTCATCCTTTTTGCCGGTCGAAGATTTTATTTTGTCCCGGCCTACGTTTAAGACTAATTTTATCTGCTTTGGTTGTTCAGAATGTTTGAAACCATGTGTGAAAGAAGCCAGTTCTCGAGTATCGAGAACCAACCTCAGACCATTTGATCCTCTTTCTGCGTAACGGGTGCGCAAAAGAATCCCCTCTCCCGAAAAAGATATCGCCAAATCGTCGGCTAGTTTGACATTTTGAAAATCCACCACGACTCGATCTGGAGACCGCATCCTAAAAACCCTGTACTCCGTCCGCTTCGTTAAAACCAAGGTTACCTCAGCTGCAGTTTCTGACACGTGACTCGTGATAGAAAATACTTCGTTAGCTGACAGATCTGCCATCATCAAAAGGAGACAAAAAACGATGCGAATTATCAAGGCTTTACTCTACAATAAGTCCGATTTACTTTCTCAATCTTTCTTTAATTACAAGTTTTCACTCTCTGCCAGATCTTTAGCGGTTACCGAGTGCTTTTTACAACTCAAGGAAATCTGCCTGGAGTCTCCTTTTATATCGATTTGAATCTTTAAGTCAGGTAACGGCAAAACATTCGAGCCCACTTCAGGCCATTCTATTAAAAGAATACTCCTAGAATTTAAGTAATCGTCCAATCCTATATATTCAAGTTCCTCTACGGAATCTAACCTAAACAAATCGAAATGATTAATAACGCAAGAATCCGTTAAATACGTCTCAACCAATGTGAAAGTAGGACTCTTAACTGGGCCAGCGAAACCAAGGCTCTGAATGAAACCACGTGCGAAGGTTGTCTTTCCGGCCCCTATTTGGCCGATTAGGTAAATACATGTCGGAGGCCTAATCAATCCGGCTATCTCCTTCCCGAGCCGCATCATATCAGAGGCCGATTTGATATTGTAGCGAAGCAAACCTTCTTATTCCTACGGGTTGACCAAAAGTTGAATGTAATCCATCAGATCGTTTGCCGCCAGCCCCCGCTGTCCATATTTATCACTAGCAACATCAGCGGCATGAGAGTGTAAAGCTCCCGCAAGTACGGTCGCTTCTCCTTGCGGAAAACCTTGAGCCAAAAAAGAACCTATTATACCCGTTAAAACATCGCCCATACCACCCGACGCCATTCCCGGATTCCCATCTAAAAGGACCACCGGCACGTCATCTTGATGGACAATCACTGTTCCGGGACCTTTTAATAAAACCGTGCCTCCGAATTTCTTTACCATTTGTCTAGATGCCAAGAACCTATCCGACTCTATATCTGTGGTGCCCACGTCCAGCAGTCTAGCAGCCTCTTTTACATGGGGAGTCAATACACGATTTACCTTTAAGTCGGGTTTCCGCGCCAAAAGATTCAGGGCATCAGCATCGTAAACGCAAGGAAGACTAGTCTCCCGTAGACCTTCTAGTATCCGAATCCCCCATGGTTTTTGAGAAAGTCCCGGGCCTACCGCAACGACGGTGGACTTTTTCAATAGCGATTTTATATCTGAAACTCTGGATATCGCATGGCACATTAATTCCGGTCGTGTACAGGCTAGAACAGACGCATGATTAGGATGAGTACCTATGGACACCAAGCCTGTTCCTGCCCGGATAGCGGAACTACCACATAACAAAGCGGCACCCGAATAACCTGGATAACCGCCGAGAATCAGAAGATGTCCAAAATCCCCTTTGTGAACATCTTTTTTTCTAGGAATAAGCCGGTCTCTTATATCTTCATAACAAACCCCATAAGCGGTAGGAGCGGAACCGTCTATAAAAGTTTCCGGCGACACAAGTGTTTCTAGCAATGGTTCACCGGCCGCTATTTTTCCGGCTCCTGTAAACAGGCCTTGTTTTAAAACTAAGAAACAAACCGTCAAATCCGCCTTTACGGCGCGACCAAAAACCGCGCCACTTGTCGAATTTACCCCAGATGGGATATCCATCGACAAAACTTTCTTTTTGCAATCATTTATTATTTTTATCGCTTCATCGAATTCTCCTTCGACCTCACGATTCAATCCAACACCGAATATTGCATCTACCACCACGTCACATATCCCGTCGAACTGATTGGTTCTTTTCACTATGAGACCATTTCTTATACAATCTTCGTAGCAAATTCTAGTTTCTCGTTTAATTAACCCCTCCGAACCAATCCAGTATACATTCACATCCAAACCAATTTTTTTTGCCAAAAGCGCCAGCACAAGGCCATCCGCCCCATTTTTACCTGCTCCACAAAAAACCGCGATGGATTTAGTTCTAGGCCATTTTTCAAGTAACACAACCAAAGCTCGCCCCGCGGCTTTTCTTATTAAATCAAGATTTCCTAAATTGAGAGTGTCTACTATTAACGCATCAACTGCCTGAGACGATTCGCGATCATACAAGTTAAGAAAACTCATTACCTTTCATGTTCTCAGGTAAAAAATTTGAGCTTGTAGTGTCTCAGTTCCGCAATCGACTCCTTGATATCATCTAGGGCTCTGTGTCGTCCTTTTTTTTCAAAAGAGGCTAGTTCAGGATTCCAACGGGCCTGCAATTCTTTAAGGGTACTCACATCTAAATTACGGTAGTGGAAAAAATCATGTAGGTTGGGCATATACTTTCTGAGAAACTGACGATCTTGACAAACACTATTACCACACATCGGAGAAACATTTTTGGCGGTATGTTCGCACAGAAAATCTAAAGTAGCCTTCTCTGCCGAGCTCTCATCTTCCTGACTGGCTGCCACGAGATCTATCAAGCCCGAAGCTCCGTGGTGGATACGGTTCCAATCATCCATTTTAGAAAGGACATCCTCATTCTGATGGATGACTATATTTGGCCCTTCAATCAGCTTTTCGAGTTTAGAGTCCGATATTATAGTCGCAATTTCGATTATCTGGTCCGTCTCGGGGTTAAGTCCCGTCATTTCTAAATCAATCCAAACTAAATCCAACTTAGAACCATCCATATCAATTATCGCCAGCTTAAGCTGTCAGTACTCCTGCCTACCTTCCAATGCCCTAGAAAGTGTCAAAGAATTTACAAATTCCAGCTCCCCTCCGATCGGTACTCCATATGCTATACGAGTAGCTTTGACGTCATACTTCTCAGCTAGCTCTTTGAGAAAAAAAGCGGTTGCCTCACCCTCTAATGTCATACTGGTTGCGACAATTACCTCTTCAAAGATCGCGGAGCTTACCCGAATCTCAAATTCAGATAGACCGAGGTCTTCGGGTAAACAGCCGTCAATTGGAGACAGTCTACCGAAAAGAACAAAATATTGACCGTTGAAATTTGAAGCTTCTTCAATGGCCTCAACATCTAAAGGATTTTCAACCACGCATACGATCTTCTTTTCTCTACTTTCATCCGAACAGACCCAACAACATTCGGATTCACAATAATTTCTACAGGTCTTACATCTCCTAATGTTCTCCACACATCTTCTAATGATATCGGCTAATAACAACGACTTGTCCCGATTCTTTTCCATCATGTGAAAGGCCAATCGCTGAGCCGATTTCGGCCCAATACCAGGCAGAAATTCCAAAGCATTTGTGAGATCCGATAGAAGTCGAGATGATCGCATATCAAAAATCAAGGAACCATTTAGGGCAACGGTAGCTTAAACCCCAACGGCATTTCTAGACCCCCAGTTATACCTGCCATTTTTTCTTTATTTAGTTGAGACATTTTCTTAGTGGCATCGTTAAATGCACCAGCGATCAGGTCCTCTAGCAAACTCTTACCACTGACATAAACTGATTCCTCAATCAAAACCGCCTCTACTTCAAATTTACCGTTGATAGTAATTCTAACCATGCCACCGCCAGACTCTCCTGTAACACTAGTCTCTAGTAATTCTTCTTGAAGCCTATCTACCTTGGCTTTCATGTCTTCTGCCTGCCTCATTAAGTCGCCGAGTAGATTCTTCATAATAGGTACCACCTCTATATTCTGCTTCGAACTCTTCAGAAGCTATTTTTTCAGACTTAGTTCATCAAGATTCGCATCAAAAACCGACTGTAATTTTTTTATATTCGGATTTTCCTTTAGCTGATCTTCCACCTTCACTTTCTTCATCTCGATAGCCTCTCTCTCTACACTAACTGGAGTTTTTAAGGAAGTAGTGTCTAAGACATTAATCTTTACCTCTACTTTACTCTCCAACTGTCTGCTAATCGCTGTTGCTATCGATTCTACGTAGTCGCGTTGAATAAAGCCGCTAAAACTTTCTGAAACCCCAAGAAAAAACACAGGTCCTTTTCTGTGGCAAAGGATGCTATTCCTGGCCAGTTCTCTTGGAAGACCAGTTAGTTCCAACTTCTGAACCAAGTCACCCCATTCGGCGTTTAGATTTTCATTTTCTCCATTTAGTTGGTCATTATTTGACTGTTTATCAGTTCGAGATTTTTCCTCTTCTGGTGGACCTTGGGAATTTTTTAATACTTGTCTTTCGCCATTTACCTGGCCCGCTTCTGAAAAGCCAGCTAACAGATTATCCGTTGATTTTTCCGACGGCGTAAAAGCCAACAAGCGTAGCAATATCATTTCGAAGGCCGACTCATAATCGGACGTTACTTCCAGATTCTTCAATCCTTGCAAAGCTATTTCGTAATAGAGTTGGCAATCCTCTGAACTTATTTTTTCTGAAAAATCGATCAAATTTTTATCGTCCTCTAAACCATCAGCCTCAGTTATTCCGATCACTTGGACGACAGCAACTCTCCGAAGCACATCCAACATCTGTTTCAAAATCCGATCGAAACTGGATGTCCGCATTCCAAGTTCTCTACTTACCTCTAAAAGTTTGGCCCCGTTACCTTCCGAAACCAGTTCAAGTATTTTTACAACAGTTTCCAATTGGGCTAGACCGAGCATTTTCCCGGTATTCTCAAAACTTATCCTTCCGTTTCCGTGAACAATAGCCTGCTCTAACAAACTTAGAGCATCCCTGACACTTCCATCAGACGAGCGTGCAATTTCAATTAGCGCAGGTTTTTCAAAGGTAACTTTTTCAGAATCCAACACCCGTTCGAGTTGATGGACGATCACATCGAGCCCTACTTTCCTCAAACCAAACCTTAGACAACGCGAGAGAACAGTCACGGGAATTTTTTCTGGATCGGTAGTTGCCAACAGAAATTTTGCGTGTGCTGGCGGCTCCTCCAGTGTCTTTAACAAGGCATTGAAAGAATGTTTCGAGAACATGTGAATTTCGTCTATTAAATAAATTTTAAATCTAGACCTCGTCGGAGCATATTGTACGTTGTCAAGTAACTGTCGCGTTTCCTCAACCTTCGTCCGAGAGGCGGCGTCTACCTCTATCAGATCGATCATTCTTCCTTCATCGATTTCCAAACAAGAGGCACAGGTGCCACACGGCTTACTAGATATCCCGTTACTGCAATTCAAAGATTTTGCAAAAATTCTCGCGAGGGTCGTCTTGCCAATCCCTCTACAACCAGAAAAAAGATACGCATGATGTAGTCGCTCGGTATCAAGCGCATTTGCCAACGCCTTTACGGTTTCAGGCTGCCCAATAACTTCAGAAAACGCTTTGGGCCTCCATTTTCTCGCTAGAGCCTTATATCCCATAATGTTTCAAATACCGATTTTTCATAATTTTCTATCAAGAGCAGGCGGCAGTCGCACCCGCAATATCTCTGCACCCGAATCTGCCGCTACCGCTGCTCCCTTTCGGGCCTGACGGGGTTTACGGCGCTCCGCCGCGAAAACCCGGGCACGACCACCATGATCATTATATTAGGTTCTCTACCAGTGAATAGTCTATCACGCAAATATCTGGCAATATATCTCAGAAGACTTAAAAAATTTAATTATTTAATTCTAGATACAAGGCGAGAATTAATTATGCCATACAGGATTTCCGTAGATACTGGCGGCACGTTCACCGATGTCGTCGTAACTGATACCAAAGGTCAGTTTACGGTTGGCAAAGCATTGACCGATAGAAAACGTGCTTTTTCTAGTATCGAATCTGGACTTAGTTTAGTAGCCGAACAATTATCACTGAAAGTGGAAGCGTTACTCCGAGACACGGATATTTTCATTTACGGAACCACGAGAGCTACGAATGGGATAGTCGAACATAAAACCGCGCTTACAGCGTTCCTGACAACAGAGGGATTCCCAGATATTTTGCTTCTCAAAGAGGGTGGCAAAAGTGAACCTCACAATCTGGCTATGACGTATCCAGAACCCTACATCCCCAGAAGATACACTTATGAAATTCCGGAACGGGTAAGTGCTGAAGGGAACATAGAAATCCCCTTAAATGAAGATTACTGTCGCGAATTATTTTTGCGAATGGCGAAGGATAAAATCGAATCTGTGGCGATTTGCCTTCTTTGGTCAATTTCCAACCCCAGACATGAAAAACGAATTGCGGAATTAATTGAAGAAATCATGCCAGAGGTACCCTACACCCTTTCACATGAAATAAACCCTATTCTGAGAGAGTATCGGCGTGCATCCTCTACTGCTATCGACGCTTCGCTTAAACCTCTTATGCAAGGTTATTTATTAAATTTAGCAAAGGATTTGAGAAAAGCTGGATATGCTAACGACATTCTTGTGAGTACCTCCTTTGGTGGAGTTATGCACCTTTCCGATATAGTCGAGAAACCGATTTTCCTAGTCAAGTCAGGACCAGCTATGGCACCAATCGCAGGACTGGCGTATGTGAATTCGGAAAATCTAGATGGCGACATTATCGTTTGTGATGCCGGCGGTACTACCTTTGACGTTAGCCTCGTGAGGGATGGAACCGTAGAGTTCTCGAGGGATACCTGGCTAGGTCAACAATGGACAGGAGACAATCTGGGAATGGCTTCTGTAGCAGTGCATAGTATAGGAGCGGGAGGAGGTTCCATTGCCTGGGTAGACTCTGGCGGATTATTGCGAGTAGGACCGCGATCGGCTGGCTCAGAACCTGGCCCAGCTTGCTATGGACTAGGTGGAACAAAACCCACAGTTACGGACGCCGCAGTTGTCCTTGGTTACATCGATCCAGATCATTTTTTAGGCGGCAGAATGAAACTTGACAAATCCGCCGCTGAAGAAGCCGTCAACAGATTGGGAGCTGAGATAGGGGAGACCCCCGAACGTACTGCCTTTGCGATCATCACTGTGGCAAACGAAAATATGATTGAGGCTATTAAGGAACTGACTATCAACGAAGGCATCGACCCAAGTGATTCAGTCTTGGTCGCGGGCGGTGGTGCTGGCGGGTTAGGGATTGTCCCAATTGCGACGGAACTCGGATGCAAGACGGTTCTGGTCCCTCGTACCGCAGGAGCTTTGAGCGCTTCGGGAATGCAGTTTTCGGACATAATTACAGAAACGGGTGCTAGCCGACTGACTACTAGTGAAAATTTCGACTTCGAAGGTGTACGAGAAGCTTTAGCACAGATAGACAAAGAACTTGACCAATTTCAAAACGACTTGGCAAGCAGAGGAATAGAGGAGATTGAAAAGCGATATTTCGTCGAAGCTAGATATCGGTTTCAGGTATGGGAGCTTGAGATCGAAATCAAAGATAATCTCTTCGCGGGAGAGGAAGATGTCCACGATTTAGTAGAAAGGTTTCATCGTATGCACGAAAGGGTTTTTGCCATCACTGACGAAGGCCAAGTTGTTGAATGCTTAAACTGGAGAGGAAGACTTGTTGGAAAGGTAAACTCTACGTCCCTCGAACCCTCTAAAATATCTGAAACTTCGAACGCAAAATCCGAACGGCAAAAGAAGGTACATTTTGGAGATGGGTCCACAGAAACTGCGATATTTTCGGGAGAAACCTTACCCATAGGTTCTAAAGTTGAAGGACCTGCTATTATAGAAGAACACACTTCTACCCTGGTCGTATACCCTGGTTCTGCTGTAGTGGTTAGCTCGGGCGGCCGTTACTTAATTAGCCTTTAGCCAAGCCAGTAACCCCTTTCTGAAATCGTGTATGTCTGTTTTAGATGTTCAATGCTGTCTTGAGATATATCGAGTTCCAGCTTAAAAAAACTCGGTATTG